>DASQHK010000585.1:0-2195 GCA_035632135.1 Bryobacterales bacterium | reverse complement strand
TTCTGGAGCTTGAACCACGCGCCGGGCTGATTGGTGCTGACCTGGAACGCGACGCGTTCACCCAAGACATTGATGGGCAGCTCGAGATCCTTGGGCGAGGGCGAGCTGAGCGGAAGCGGCTGCTGCGTTTGCGGCGCGCTGGCGGAGTCGGTGAAGCTGGTCAACGACAAGTTCCCTGCCCCTTCAACGAATAGCGTCAGGTAGCTGAAAAGCTTGCGGTGCGCGCCAAGGCCGAGCGATTGCTCGACGGCGCGTTCGGGAAAATAGTGTGTCGTGTAGTAGCTGGGGATGGCGGCGCCGTCGTCGGAGAATTGCGTGTCGCTGAGCTGATAGACCTTGCCGGTAGCACCGCCTCCGCCGACACCGGGCAGTCCTCCGCCAACGGCCACGACGGCCGTGCCATTGGCGCGCTCGATCAGCGCGCAGGAGTTAGCGGCGATGCTCCAGCGCGACCACTTGCGCGCGACGTCTGTGGCGGCTTTGCGGCCCGTGTAGGTGACGTTGACGGGCGGGCGGCCGGCGATGTCGCTGGCGTCCGGGAGGTCACGGTAATCGAGCATGAGAATTGCGCTGGGCGTGGTGGCGGAGCCGAGCGGCGCGCCAACGAAGATGCGGCGCTCCTTGGTGTCCACCGTAACCCAAAGGGTGTGGCCGTACTGCCAATTAATAGTGTTCCAGGTGGGCTGAATCTCCTGCGAGATTTTGATGGGCTCGCCGCCGCTGAAAATGTACAGGCCGGTGCGGTGGGCGATGACCACCCAGTCTTCGCCGATGCCGACGCCACGCACAGAAGGCGTGCCGATGCGTCGCGAGACTTCGGCGATGGACCAGAGTGAAGGCTCGTTGGTGCCGTCGTCTTGCGTGACGTGCAGGGAATGCTCTTTGACGAAGTAGAGGCGCTCGCGGAGCTTGAAGGCCGCGCGAATGGCCTGGCCGTTGTTTTCGTCGACGCTGAGCAGGCCGTCGATGCCGTCGTAGCTTTCGGGATCCTCGACGCGGCTGGCGCGAACAAGAGAAGCATTTGTGGGCTGCGAGGTCGGGAAAATCTCGATGCTGTCCATGTAGAATTGGCCGCCGTTGTTGGGCGTGCCATCGGCATAGATGCGGAGAACGAGATCGCTGGGAATGGTGACGAGCGGCGCGGTCAGTTCGGCGGAAAACTCCGCGTAGGCGGTGGTGAGCTGCGCGGCGGTGAGCTGCAAGCCAATGGTGTTGATGCCCGCGGAAGCGCTGAAGAGATGGATATGCAGCGTGCCTTGCGTGAGGATGGCGTTGCTGGCGCAGTGCGCGCGGATTGTGTAGTCGGTATTGGCCTGGATGAGTGGCGCGCCGAGCGCGTCGCGGACGGCGCCTTGGGTCATCAAGCCGCGCGTGGGCGTCGAGCCGTTGCCTTCAATCGAGTAGGCCGCGCCCCACACGACGAAATTCTCTTCATCTACGCCGCCGGGAGCGAAGACGGCATCGGGTGTCCAGCCGAGCGGATAGTGCGGCAGCGATGGGCCGGTGAAGCCGCCGTCGAAGCCGAGGTTCACCCAATTGTTCATCTTGTTGCGCTCGCCCCACCAGAAGAGGCGCTCGGAGTAATCGAGAACGCCGGCGCAATCGCCGAGCTCGATGAGGCGGAAGAGGTTGTCCACGTTGGTACCGGCGAGAAGAATGGCGTCGGAAAAATCCACGGTGATCGACGTGGTGGTGTTGTCGGCGAGGATCATGTTGCCGCTGAAGAGCGAAGAACCGCTGCCGGTATAGAAAAAGCTCGCGCCGCCCGCGCCGGTGAAGCACAGAATGCGCGCGGTGATGTTCGACGGGCCGGTGGGGATGTTGGTGACGACGGCGCGTTTGGCACCGCTGGCGGTCCAGGAAGTCGCAGGGCTGGGTTTGGTGAGATAGCCCTGGCGCGTCTGGAAAATGACGCTGACTTGATGAACGCCTGCGTCAACGCTGCCTGCCGCCGCAGCTGTGCCACCGCCCGATGCGGCGAGGCCGCCGGTTGCTGCGTTGAAGGTGAAATGCGTGGAATCGGGGACGGACGTAACGGGGAACGTGCCGTTGTAGCCGGAGACGCCGATGCCGGAGGTCGTAACGAGTTGGCCAACAACGAAACCGTGGGCTGCGGTGGTTTGGATTGTTGCTGTTGCGGAGGCGGCTGAGCCGCCCCCCGAGGCGGCGAGGCCGCTGACGCCGGCGATGTAGGT
>DASQHK010000584.1:0-6131 GCA_035632135.1 Bryobacterales bacterium | reverse complement strand
CTTCTCTTCCTGCCGGCGCTCCCGGAACCAGCCGATGGTGCGCCGGAGGGCCTCATCGAGATCCACGCGCGGCTGGAGGCCCGTCAGGCTCACGACCTTGCTGATGTCCGGCTCGCGGCGGCCCATATCCTCAAAGCCGCTTTCATAGGCCTCGTCGTAGGGAACGTAGCGGATCCGGGAGCTGGAGCCGGTAAGGCGGATGATGCGCTCCCCGAGCGCGGTGATGGTCACCTCGTTGGGATTCCCGAGGTTGAAGATTTCTCCCACCGCGCGGTCGTCCTGGGCGAGCAGGATGAGCCAGGCGACTACATCTTCCACATAGGTAAAGCTGCGAGTCTGGCGGCCGTCGCCGTACACGGTGATGTCCTTGCCGTCGAGGGCCTGGGCGATGAAGCGCGGCACCACCATGCCGTATTGGCCGCTCTGCCGCGGGCCGATGGTGTTGAACAGACGCGCCACCACCGCCGGAGTCTGCTTTTCGCGCCAGTAGGCGATGGCCATGAACTCATCGATGGCCTTGCTGCAAGCGTAGCTCCAGCGGGCCTTCGAAGTGGGGCCAAGCACCAGGTCGCCGTCCTCGCGAAACGGCAGCGCCGCGCTCTTGCCGTAAACCTCGGAGGTCGAGGCGACGATGATCTTCCGCCGCTTCTTGGCCACCGCGTTCAGCACGGTCTCGGTGCCGTGGACGTTGTTGACGATGGTTTCAACGGGGCTGTCGATGATCTTCTGCACGCCCACAGTAGCGGCCAGGTGAAACACGACATCGGCTTCGTCGACCAACTCGGCGAGCACCCGCTCATTGGACACTTCGTCCATCACGAATTGGAAACCGGGGTTGGAGCGCAGGTGGGTAACGTTGGAGACGCTGCCGGTGGAGAGGTTGTCGAGCACGGCGACGCGTTGGCCGAGCGCGAGCAGCCGCTCCGCCAGGTGTGAACCGATAAAGCCGGCCCCGCCGGTAATCAGGAATTTTGGCATAAGGTCGCGGCTGGCTCCCACTCCACCCGCCCGTATTTTCGCATCGCCGCCTCGCGGATGAAGCGAAAGTACAGCTCCCGGTGCGGCTCGGCCGACCAGTAGCGGCAAAAGGCGTCGTAGCCTTTCTGGCCAAGCTCGGTCTTGAGCGCCGGCTGCGAGGTGAGCAGGCTCATGGCCCGGCGCAATTCCTCGGGCGTGCGGTACACGTAGCCGCCTCCGCTATCGTAAACCACTTCGGGCAGCGCACCCAAATCGTTCACAATGACCGGCGTCTTGCGGGCGAAGGCTTCAATGATAATGATGCCGAAGGTCTCGTAGGTGATCGAGGGGACGATCACGCCGAGGGCGTGATGGTAATAGGGGCCGATGCGGTCCTGGCCCATCCAGCCAAGGAACTTCACGCGGGGCAGGCCCTGCGCCTGCCGCCGCAGCTCTGCTTCATAGGTGCCCGAGCCGGAGATCAGCAGGTCGTAATCGCCCCCGCCCGAGAACTCGGGCAGGATGGTTTGGACCCCCTTGATCTTTTCCAGGCGCCCGACAAAGAGAAAGTAAGGGCGCTCGTGCGGGCGCGGGCCGGGCGACATCCAGTCCTGATCCACGCGGTCGAGGAAGTAGGGCAGCGGCTCGATGGGAAACGGGAAGCCGCGCTGGCGGTGCATGTCGCGGGTGAAGCGGCTGGGCGAGAGGAATTGATCGACCGCTTTGGCGGCCCGATCGCGCAGGCCGGTGTAGCGCCAGAGCTGCGGCGGGCGGCGGGAGACCAGCGTGCAGCGGATGCAGTCGGGCTTGTCGCAGGCGCGGCGATTGTATTTCCACAACACGCTCATGGGGCACACCAGCCAGTGCTCGTGCATGGTATAGAGCTTGATCCAGCCCCCATAGTCAGGCGCGAGCTCGAGCACGCCGGGACCGAACAGCGAAATGTTGTGGTAGTGGATCACATCAAAGCGGCGCGAGGCGAACACCTGCCGGATCTTCCCGGCCTTCAGCAGCGGGTAGCCGGTCTGGTGCGAGAGCAGCGGCGAGAGCACACCGAAGCCGCTCTCGAGCTTGTGAGTCGTGATGCCAGGATGCGAAGGAAACGTATGCAGGTCCGGCTCGGGGCGGAACATGCGGAAGGAGTCGGCGCAGTGGATCACATCGACCTGGTGGCCGGCGCGGGCCAGCTCGTTCGAGAGGCGATAAAGGTAGATCGCGTCGCCGCCGAAACTATACGGCGGGTAGAAGGTTGTGATCATGCAGAAGTTAAGCGGCCTTGGCATGATGCTCCGCGACCTGATCGAAAACGGCGAGCAGCTCGGCGGCCGCGCGCGTCCAAGAAAGCGCGGCGGCGGCGCGCAGGCCCTGCTCGCGCATGTTTCTGGCGAGCGCCGGATCGGTCAGCACGCGGTCGATGGCGGCGGCGAGACCGGCTGTGTCGCTGGGGTCGATATAAAGGCCGCCAGAGCCCAGCAGCTCCGGCAGCGGGCTCGCTTTCGTGGCCACAACAGGAAGACCACAGGCCGCCGCTTCGATTGCCGGCAAGCCGAAGCCTTCGAGAAGCGACGGCAGCACCAGGGCGGTGGCGCGGTTCAACAGGCCGGCCAGCTCTTCGTCGGGCAAGTAACCGGTCAAGATGACGCGGCCATCGAGCGGTGGCTTGGCAGCTCGCTCGCAAATTTGCTCGTAGCAGGAGTAGAAGGCGTCCGTCTTGTAATCCCCCACCAGCATCAGCCGAAGATCGCTGTGCTTTGCCGCGAGCGTCTCGAAGGCGTCGAGCAAGCGGGAGAGGTTCTTATGCGGGCTGAAGCCGCCGACGAATACCAGCAGCCGGTCCAGCGGCGCGATGCCCAGCTCGCGCAGCCGCCCGCTCAACGCTGGATTCTCCAGAACCCGGAACACCGGATCGCCGGCCTCGCCGATGACCTTGACCCGCTCGGGCGCCTCGCCGAAAAACTCCACAATGCCGCGCCGGGAAAACTCCGAGACGGTGAGGATCAGGTCCGCTTGCTGCCGCGCCAGCAAGGATTTCAGCCTCCAGTTCCAGCGGCCGGCGGCGGTTGGAAAGACGTGCTCGGGAAATTTCTCCGGGATCACGTCGTGGATGACCACGATTTTGCGGGCGCGGCTCCATACGGGCACGTACGTATAGACAGTGGGGAACAGCAGGCAATCAAGAGCGGCGTCAGACATCGCGCGGCTCATCGCCCACACATCGGCGAGGCGTCGCCGCCCGTCGCTGCGCGCGGCTTCGACCGCGGGCGCCGAGGTTCGCACCCGCACCATCTCGCCGCCGGAGGGCAGTTCCGCGGCTGCCTGCTCGGAATCGACAAAGAACACGTAGCGATTGCGGCGGTCCATCTCCAGTGCCGCCGCCAGCAGCGCGCGGGCGTGCCGGCCGTATCCCCGGCGATTGGCCCAGCAAGTAGCGTCCACCCCGATCCGCACGGTCCCACTATATCGCCCGGACGGGGTGTTTGCATTTCTGGGGGCCTTAAGGCGTCAATTGCGTCGGCTCGCGCGGCGAGAGGCCGTTGGGGTCGTTGACCTCGGCGCCGGAGGGGGCGCGCACCGGGCCTGCCAGCAGCGGGTCGCGGGTGGCCTTCATCCAGCGGTCGAGCCGGCCGCGCATCTCGGCCAGCACGGTCTTCTGCGCCGGGTCCGCAGCGAGGTTGCGGGTCTCATTCGGATCAAACACCAGATCGTAGAGCTGCTCGGCGGTCACGACATGGTCGCGCCAGCCATGCTCGAGCCACAGGTCTTTGCTCGGGCCGTCGTCGCAGTTGGGCAGCACCGGCTTCCCGCGGCCGCCAAAATGCCGCACATACTTCCAGCGGTGCGTCCGCACGGCGCGCTGGGGCTCGTAGGCGGCGTGGTAGTTCACCTCGGCGAAAATCTCGTCGTGGATCTCCTGCTTTTCGTTGCGAATCACGGGCATCATCGACTGGCCTTCGAGCCACGCCGGGCGCTCGATGTGCAGCAGATCGCAGAGGGTTGGGAACAGGTCGATCTGCGAAATCATGGCGTCACAAACCTTGCCGCCGGTGAAGCCGCCCGGCCCGCGCAGGATGAGCGAGACGCCCATGCCGTGGTCGGTGAGGTTGCACTTCATGGCGGGGAAGGAGACACCGTGATCGGTAGTAGAAATGACTAGTGTATTTTCCGTCAGGGCATTGCGCTCGAGCGCGGCGAGAACGGCGCCCACGCCTTCATCCATTACGCGCGCGCTGGCCTTGAAGGCCGCCATGTCGCGGCGCGTTTGGGGCGTGTCGGGAACCGGCGCCGGCGGCTGCGTGTAGCGCGGATCTTCAATCACGCCGGGGCGGCGAAAGGGCCGGTGCGTTTCGAAGAACCCCACCGCCAGGAAAAACGGCTGCTTCAATGGGCCGCTCAGGAAAGAGCCCGCCGCAGGGGCGACGTCTTCGGCATGGTTGCCCGGACAGCGCACGACCTTGTCGTAGCCGATCACGTCGGGGTCTTTGGCGATGTGCTGCAAGCCGACCAGCGCGGAGTAGTAGCCGGCCTTGCGCAGCGTATGCAGAATGTGATGCTGATAATCTTGCAGCGCAAAGCCGCGATGCGCCAGGCCCAGCATGCCGTTGCTGTGAGGGCACTGGCCGGTGAGCAGGCTGGCACGGCTGGGCGAGCAGGTGGGCGCCGCGCTGAAAGCCTGGCGAAACAGCACGCCGCCCTCGGCCAGCCTTTGCAGATTGGGCGTGCGCACGGCGCGGCCGTAAGGCTCGACATACCGCCCGGTGTCGTGCGAGTGGATGTAGAGGATGTTGGGCTGCTTCCGGGAGGGGGTCTGCGCGAGCGCGCCGGCGCTGGCCGCCACGCAACCTTTTAGAAAATTTCGGCGAATCATCGGCGTCACGGGCGGCCATCCTCGATCCCGCCCTCTATCCCGATGCTACAATATTCCCGCCAGCGGGGAAAGGTGAACCAGCGATGCCACAGAAATTGAACCGGCGGCGTTTTCTCAGCACATCGGTGACCGGCGCGGCGGGAGCGGCTGCGTTATCCGGCGCGGAAGCCTCCGCCGCCAGCCCGCCGCGGCCTCCTGCCCGGCAGCCGAACGTCATCGTTTTCTACACAGACCAGCAGCGCTGGGACACCATCGGCGCCTACGGCTGCCCGATGGGCCTCACGCCGAACCTCGATCAGATGGCCGCCACCGGCGTGCGCTTCGAGCACGCCTTCACCGTGCAGCCGGTCTGCGCGCCGGCGCGCAGCTCGATTCAAACCGGAAAATACCCGACCACCACGGGCGTGATCCACAACGGCCTGGTACTGAAAGACGACGAGACGACGCTCGCCCACCACTTCAAGCGCGCCGGCTACCAGACCGGCTATATTGGCAAATGGCACCTGGGCGGCACTCGCGGCGCGGTCCCTTTAGAGCGGCGGGGCGGCTACGACGAGTGGTGGATGGCGTCCGACGTCCTGGAGTTCACCTCCACTCCGTATGAAGGGACCGTCTTCAACGCCGACAACCAGCCGATCCGCTTCGAGGACAAGTACCGCGTGGACTTCCTCACCGACCTGGCCATCAATTTCATCCAGCGAAAGAAATCACAGCCGTTCTTTCTCTTCCTCTCTTACCTCGAGCCGCATTTTCAAAACTCGACCAACACCTTCATCGCGCCCAAGGGTTACGCCGACCGCTATCGAAACAACTTTTATATTCCGCCTGACTTGGCGCCCTATCCCGGCGACTGGAGATCGCAATTGCCGGAATATTACGGCATCATCGCGCGCTTTGACGAGTGCTTCGGCCGGCTCATGGACGAGCTGAAAAGCCAGGGCGTCGCCGGCAACACCATCGTCGCTTACGCCACCGACCACGGCTGCCACTTCCGCACGCGCAACACGGAGTACAAGCGAAGCTGCCACGACGCCTCGACGCGCATCCCCATGATGATTCGCGGCCCCGGCTTCGAGGGCGGGCGCGTGGTTTCGGAGCTGGTGAGCGTCGTGGATCTGCCGCCGACGCTACTCGACGCGGTGGGGATCGACGTGCCATCCGCGATGCAGGGCCGCAGCCTGCGGGGCTTGGTTGGCGGGAATCGGGACGGGTGGCGGAACGAAGTGTTCATCCAGATGCGCGAGGTGCAGCTCGGGCGCGCGCTGCGCACTCCGCAATGGAAGTACTGCATCTACGATCCCGACAACCG
>DASQHK010000583.1:0-5784 GCA_035632135.1 Bryobacterales bacterium | reverse complement strand
CTCCGCCAACGCCCGCGCCCGCTCCGGCCCCTCTGAAAAAGATTCCGTCCGCTTCGACCCCGGCACCGCCGACGGCTACAAGTTTTTCCTGGCGCTCGGCCCGGTCTCCAACGTCGACAAGCTCTACTTCCACAACCAGGTCCCGGAGTGGAACAACTACATGGAGCACCCCGACTACGACGAATTCTGGCAGCGCCAGAACGTCGCCCAGTACCTGAAAAACATCACCGTCCCCGTGCTCAACGTCGCCGGCTGGTTCGACGCCGAAGACTTCTACGGCCCCATGAGCATCTACGAGGAAATCGAGAAGACCACTCCCAGCAACCACAGCACGTTGGTCGTCGGCCCCTTCAGCCACGGCGGCTGGAACGGCGAGGACACCGGCAACGCCCTCCGCAACATCCGCTTCGCCGGCTCTCCCGCCGTCTACTTCCGCGACAAGGTGCAGTTCCCCTTCTTCCTCTATTACCTCAAGCAGAAAGGCGGCCTGCATCTCCCCGAGGCCCTCGTCTACGAAACCGGCTCCAATGTCTGGCGCTCGTACGATCATTGGCCCCCGCGCCAGGCAAGCGACAAGAGTCTCTATTTCCGCGCCGGCGGCAAGCTCGCCTTCGATCCGCCCTCCGACGCCGGCCCGAATGCCTATGACTCATATATAAGCGATCCCGCCAGGCCCGTCCCCTTCTCCGCCGAGACCCGCTTCTCGCAAGGCCACCTCTGGATGGTCGAGGACCAGCGCTTCGCCGCCCATCGCCCCGACGTGCTCGTCTACGAGACCGCGCCGCTCAGCGAAGACGTCACCGTCGCCGGCCGCGTTATCGCCAAACTTTACGCCGCCACCTCCGGCACGGATTCCGATTTCATCGCCAAGCTCATCGACGTCTATCCCGGCACGGCTCCCGATAATGACCCCAACCCCGCCGGCATCCGCATGGGCGATTTCCAGATGCTCGTCTCGGGCGAAGTCTTCCGCGCCCGCTATCGCCACAGCTTCACCCACCCCGAGCCGCTCGTCCCGAATCAACCCACCGCCATCGAAATCAACCTCCGCGACAAAAATCACCGTTTTCTGAGAGGCCACGAGATCATGGTGCAAGTCCAGAGCACCTGGTTTCCGGTGATCGATCGCAACCCGCAAAAGTTCGTCAACATCTACCAGGCCACGCCCGCCGATTTTCAAAAAGCCGAGCAGCGCATCTACCGCTCCCGCGAATTCCCCTCTCACGTCGAGGTCTCAATATTAGGAGTACAATAGTGCGTGTGCTGGTCATCGGCGGCGCCGGCTTCATCGGCCCGCTCGTGGTCTGCGAACTCCACCACCTCGGCCACCAGGTCACGGTCCTCAGTCGCGGCCTCGCCGATCTGCCGGGCTCGGTCGGCCGCAATCACCACTCGTCCGAAAGCCGTTCGGGCCGTCAAGGGAATGATCGCCGCCGGCCCCTGCGTGGCCGTCCCCCTCCCGCCGTTGCTACAATGCCGGCTATGGTGAAACTGCTCTTCTGCTCGTGCTTCTTCCTCGCCATGGCTCTCGCCGCCGATCGCCCCGCCGGTCGCCTGGGCGCCGGCCGCTCCGTCGTCTGGGCCCGCAACGGCATGGTCGCCACCAGCCAGCCGCTCGCCGTCCAGGCCGGCCTGCAGATCCTCCGCCAGGGCGGCAACGCCGTTGACGCCGCCGTCGCTACCGCCGCCGTGCTCGCCGTCGTCGAGCCCATGTCCACCGGCCTCGGCGGCGATATGTTCGCCATGGTTTACAGCGCCCGCACCGGCGAGCTGCACGGCCTCAACGGCAGCGGCTTTTCCCCCCGCGCCGTCACCCGCGATTTCTTCGTCCAGAAGAACCTCTCAGAAATACCGATGTACGGCCCGTTCTCCGTCACCGTCCCCGGCACGGTCGATGGCTGGGCGACTCTGCTGGATAAATACGGCACCATGAAGCTCGCCCAGGTCCTCGCGCCGGCCATCGAATACGCTGAGAATGGCTTCCCCGTGAGCGAGGTCATCGCTTGGGAGTGGCAGAAGGACGGCCCCGCCGCCGCCGGCCGCGACCCCGAGTTCGCCCGGGCCTATTTCGTCCCCGACTCCCACGGCGGCCATCCCCCCGCCGAGGGCGAGGTCTTCGTCAACAAGCCCCTCGCCGCCACCCTGCGCCGCATCGCCGCTGGCGGCCGCGATGCCTTCTACAAAGGAGAAATCGCCCGCAAGATCGTCGAGCGCCTCAACCAGTTAGGCTGGCCCATGAGCCTGGAAGATCTCGCCGAGCAACATTCCGACTGGGTTGAACCCATCAGCACGACCTACAAAGGCTATCGCGTCTTCGAGCTGCCGCCCAACGGCCAGGGCATGGCCGCCCTGGAGATGCTCAATATCCTCGAAGGCTACGACCTCAAGTCGCTCGGCTTCAACTCCGCGCCTTACCTGCATCTGCTGGTGGACGCGAAGCGCCTCGCCTTCGCCGATCTCGACGCCTGGCTCGCCGACCCTGCCAAAGCGCGCCTCCCGGTCGAGCAGATCATCTCCAAGGACTACGCCCGCAAGCAGCGGGCCCGCATCGACCCGAACCATGCCATGCCTGAGCCCTCCACGGGCATCCCGCTTTCTTCCTTCGACTGGCGCAAGTCGCACAGCGACACCGTCTACCTCACAGTAGTAGATAAGGACCGCAACGCCGTCTCCTTCATCAACAGCATCTTCCAGAACTTCGGCTCGAGCATCGTCGTGCCCGGCGCCGGCATCATCCTGCAGGACCGCGGCGCCCTGTTCACCCTCGACCCCGGCTACCCCAACTGCATCGCGCCCCACAAGCGCCCCTTCCACACCATCATCCCGGCCATGGTCTTCAGGGACAACAAGCCCTGGCTCTCCTTCGGAGTAATGGGCGGCGACATGCAGCCGCAGGGCCACGTGCAGGTGCTGCTGAACATGCTCGAATTCGGGATGAACGTCCAGGACGCCGGTGAAGCGCCGCGCTTCCGCCACAGCCCCGCCACCGGCCTCACCCTCGAATCAGGCGTCGATCCGCAGGTAGTGCGCGATCTTGACGAGATGGGCCACCACATTACCTACGATCTATACAAATTCGGCGGCTACCAGGCGATCCAGATCGATTGGAAAAACGGCACGCTGGCCGCCGGCACCGACCCCCGCAAAGACGGCTGCGCCGCCGGCTGGTGACGGATTTCCGGCTCGCAGCGGCCTGCGCGCCACGGGGTCACGCTTCATGCGGGCCGCCCGCGTGATACTCTCTTGGTGGCGCCTGTCCGGGGCGCCGCCTGAGGCTCTGATGCGTCGCTCTCAAATCCGCAATCTGATTTTACTCGGCGTACTGCTGGTCTTGTTCGCCGGCTCGGGCAAGATCGCCGACTTCCTCATCGAATACAACTGGTGGCGGGAGCTGGGCCAGGTGCAGACCTGGGTGAGCATGCTGCTCTACCAGATCGCGCCGGCGGCCATCGGCGCCGCCATCGCGTTCATCGTCCTGTTTCTGGCGCACGCGCGGGGCCTGGAGTTCGCCGGCCTGCGCCTTCGCGACCTCGGCTGGTACCGGCGCCTGGCGCCGCTGGCCCTGTTCGTGATCGCCGTGCTGCTGGCCACGGCGAGCATCGATTACTGGGTCGTGATGAGCTATGTCGGCTCGCGAGGCATTGTGGTTGCCGCCGACGCCTGGAAAGACCAGGTCTTCTCGCGCCCGCTGCCGTTCTACCTGTTCGACCTCCCGTTCTATTCCGATCTGCTCGGCTTCCTGTTTACGCTGGCGATCCTGGCGGTGATCGTGTTCTGGGCGACGGCGCGGGCGTGGCAGGTGGTGTCGCGTTTTCGGACGTGGCGGCGCGCCGGCCGCTCGGCCGAAACCTTCGAACTCGAGCCCAACGTGCTGCTGCTGCCCGGGGCCACGCGCTCCGGCTTCGCCCGCGTGATCGGGGTCGTGCTGCTGGCGGGCTTCGCCGCCTGGGTCGTTCTCGGCAACTACGAGCTGCTGCTCAACTCGCACGCCTTCATGACCGGCGCCGATTACGTGGACGCCAAGATCGTTCTGCCGCTGCGCTGGCTGCTGATCGCGGCGGCGCTCGCCGGCGTCCCGCTGGTCTGGATGCGGCGCTACAAGCTGCCGCTCATCGTGCTGGGCGCGGCCTACGCGCTGGTGCTGTTACTGCCGGCCGTTATCCGCGCCGCCTACGTGCGGCCCAACGAGATTTCGCTCGAGCGGCCCTACATCGAGCGCCATATCGAAGCCACCACCATCGCCTTCGGCCTTAATCGCCGCGCCACTACGCGGCCCTTCTCCGTTTCCGCTGCCGAAACGCTCGATCCGGTGCAGCACGCCGCGCTGCTCGACAACATCCGCCTCTGGGACTGGCGCGCCTACGGCGACACCATCACCCAGATCCAGGCCCTGCGCCCCTACTACCGTTTTCCCGACACCGACGTGGACCGCTACACGATCGAGGGCCGCATCAAGCAAGTGCTGCTGTCGCCGCGCGAGATCGACGTGCAGCAGCTTCCCGCCGACGCCCGGCAGAGCTGGGTCAACCCGCACCTGGTCTACACGCACGGCTTCGGCGTGGTGGTTTCGGAGGTGAACAAGACCACCGCCGACGGCTTGCCCGTGCTGCTGATTGAAGACGCCCCGCCGGTAATCAAGTCGCCCGGCTTTCATCTCACGCGTCCTGAAATTTATTACGGCGAGCTGACGCACGAGCCCGTTTTCGTCAACACCGTGCAGCAGGAGTTCGATTACCCCTCGGGCGACCAGAATAAGTACTCCCGATACCAGGGAAAGGGCGGCTTTCCGGTGGGGTCGCTGCTGGTGCGGGCGGCGGCGGCGATGGTCTACGGCGAGCCCAATATCCTGCTCACCGGCTACTTCACCGATCAGAGCCGCATGATGATCTATCGCAACGTCAGACGGCGCCTGGCGCACCTCGCCGGGTTCCTGCGATGGGATACCGATCCTTACCTGGTCATCACCGGCGACGGCCGCCTGGTGTGGATCGTGGACGGCTACACCACCTCGCTTTCGCATCCTTACTCCGCCACCATCAGCACCGAAAGCCTGCCCGATGGCGTCAACTACATCCGCAACGCCGTGAAGGCCACCGTGGACGCCTACACGGGCCAGGTGTCGCTGTACGTGTTCGACCCCAGCGACCCTATCATCCAGGCCTACGAACATTTGTTCCCCGCGCTGTTCCGGCCCGCCTCCGAGATGCCGCCCGACCTGCGCCGCCACGTGCGCTATCCGGAGACGCTGTTCCGCGTGCAGGCCGAAGCGTACCGCATCTTCCACATGCTCGATCCGCAGGTGTTTTACAACAAGGAAGACGTCTGGGACATCGCGCAAGGCCTCTACGGGCAGTCCGGCAAGCGCGAGCCTATGTCGCCAACCTATGTAGTGGACGAGCTGCCCGGCGAGAACAGTCCCGAGTTTCTGCTCATGCTGCCCTTCACCCCGCGCGGCAAGGACAACCTGATCGGCTGGATGGCGGCGCGCTGCGACGGTGACAAGCTCGGCGAGCTGATTTTCTACCAGCTCTCGAAGCAGCAGCTCGTCTACGGCCCCATGCAGATCGAGTCGCGCGTCGACCAGGACCAGACCATTTCGAAAGACCTCAGCCTGTGGAACCAGCAGGGCTCGCACGTGCTGCGCGGCGGCATCCTGGCGCTGCCGGTGAGCGACGGGTTCCTCTACGTCGAGTCGATCTATATCCAGGCGACCGAGGCGCGCATGCCGCAGCTCAAGAAGGTAGTATTAGCAATGGGCAACCGGCTGATCTACCGCGACACCTT
>DASQHK010000582.1:0-11948 GCA_035632135.1 Bryobacterales bacterium | reverse complement strand
CACCGAGCCCATGCTGCCGCCGATGAAGCGGTACTCCATCGCGCACGCGATGACCGGCCGGCCGGCGAGCTTGCCCTCCGCGGTGATCAGCGCGTCGTTCAGGCCGGTAGCGATTTTCGTCGCCGCCAGCCGCTCCGAATAAGGCTTGGTGTCCACAAACTCCAGCGGGTCGCTCGACGCCAGCTCCGCGTCGTCTTCGGTCCACTGGCCGTCGTCGAGCAACTGCGCCAGGCGCGCCCGCGCGTCGATGCGAAAGTGGTGGCCGCACTTCGGGCACACGTTCAGGTTGCTCTCGAGGTCGCGCTTCCATATAATCTGCCGGCAGCCGTCGCACTTGATCCACAGGCCTTCGGTGCGGACCTTTTTGGCCTCGGGCGGCTCGTCGGCTTTGTCTTTTTTGAACCAGGGCATCGGCGGCTGCTACGGCAGCGCGAAGGCCACCACGGCATCTCCCAGCTTGGTGCGAAACCGGCCGTGGCCTCCAGCGGCTATGATGACATACTGCTTCCCGCCGCCGCGCACCTGGTAAGTCATCGGCGTGGCTTGGCCGCCGGCCGGCAGCTCGGCCTTCCATAGCTCCTCGCCGCTGGCGATGTCGAAGGCGCGGAGGAAGTTGTCGCGGGCGGCGGCGATGAAGACCAGCCCGCCGGCCGTGATCATCGGCCCGCCCAGGTTCACCGATCCTTCATGCGCCGCTTCCGGCACGCGCGCCGATGCGGACATCGTGCCCAGAGGAACCTCCCAGCGAACCTTTCCTGCTGCCAGATCGACGGCGGTGAGCGCGCCCCACGGCGGCGGATTGCAGGGCCGCACGTTGGGGCCGATGAACAGGAACTGCCGGCTCATGGCGTAAGGCGCGGGGGTCTGCGACGCATACTCGGGCTCCGGCTTGGCGCGCGCGGTTTCGCGCAGCTTCTCGCGCGGGATCAGCGTCACGCCCGCAGCCAGCCGATTGGTATTCACGACCATCACCGCCTGCCCGGGATCGACCGCCACGCCGCCCCAGGTGACGCCACCAAGGTGGCCCGGAAAAGCCAGCGTGCCCTGCTTGCCATTCCGGGCGAGCGACGGCGGCGTGAAAATACCCTCCGATCGCAGCGACTGGATCCACTCGCGGCAGCGGGCGCGGTCTTCCGGGGTGACGCCCCAGGCATCCTCCGCGGTCAGCATCTGCGGCACGAGCGGCGGGGGCGCGGAAGGAAACGGCTGCGTGGGCGACGTCTGCTCGCCCGGCACATCGCTCTGCGGCACGGGCCGCTCCTCGACGGGGAATAGCGGCGCGCCGGTTCGACGATCCAGCACGAAGACATTGCCCGTCTTGGAGGTGACGATCACCGCAGGGATTTCCTTGCCGCCGCGGCGCAAGGTGATAAGCGTCGGCTGGGCTGTCACATCGTAGTCCCACAGGTCGTGGTGCACACTCTGGAACGCCCACGCGAGCTTGCCCGTCGAGGCGCGCAACGCGATCACGGAGTTCGCGTAAAGATCGCTGCCCTTGCGGCCGCCGCCGTAATAATCGGGACTGGCGCTTCCGGTGGGGACAAACACCAGATCGCGCTCCGGATCCGCCGACATGGTGGACCACGCGTTCGCCGCGCCCGTTTCACCCTTCGGCGTGGGGTCCCAGCTCCAGCGCCGCGCGCCGGTGCGGGCATCGTAGCCGCGAACGACGCCGCTCGGCATCTGCATCCGCTGGTTGTCGTCGATGGCCGAGCCGACCACGACTATGTCGCCGGCCACGGTCGGCGCCGACGTCATGTGATATTCGCCGGGCCGAAACGAGCCGACGCCCTGGCTGAGATCCACTTGGCCGCCCTTGCCGAAATCGGCGCAGGGCAAGCCCGTCGCGGCATCCAGGGCGATCAGCCGGGCATCGAGCGTGGCGAGGAAGATGCGCCGGCGGCACGGGCCTTTCGCTCCACGCTTCGAGTCGCGCCAGCTCGCCACGCCCCGCGAGACCAGGCCGTCGCCGTAAGGAACCGTCAGGTCGACCTTGGGGTCGTACTTCCAGCGCTCTTGGCCGGTTTCCGGGTCGAGCGCGATGACGCGATCAAAGGGCGTGGGGAAGTAAAGCGTGCCATCGACCTCGATGGGCGTGGCTTCGAAAGCGATGGGTTTGCCGGTCTTCTCGCCGTCCAAGACATCGCCGGTGTGGTAGATCCAGGCGACGCGGAGTTGCCGGACGTTCTGGCGCGTGATCTGGGCGAGGGGCGAGTAGCGCGTGCCGGCGGCGTCGCGGCCGTAAACCGGCCAGTCGGCGGGCCCCGCTCCCGGCGCAATCCCCGCGACGGCAGCGAGCGCCAGGATGATCGCCGGCCTAATACTCAATCCCCCGCTGCGCCAGTATGCCTTGCTCATAGGGATGCTTGATCTGCTTGATCTCGCTGACCAGGTCGGCCGCCTCGATCAGCTTGGGATGGGCGTTGCGGCCGGTGCAGATCACGTGCAGCCCCTCCGGCCGCGCCCGCAGGTCGGCCACCACGCGGTCGATGTCGAGCATCCCGTAATGGATGGCGTAGTTGACCTCGTCGCAGATGATCATGTCGAAGCGGCCGGCCTGCATTTCCTCGCGCACCATCGCCCAGGCCTTCTCGACCAGCTCCACGTCGGCGGGGTCCGGCTTCTCGGCGCCGATCTTGACGAAGCCTCTCCCCATCACCCGGATCTCGAACAGGCCCTCCGGCAGCATCTTGGCCGCATCCAGCTCGCCGTAGTGCCACGAGCCCTTGATGAACTGCACCATCAGCGCCTTGAAGCCCTGGCCGACGGCGCGAAAGGCCGTCCCCATGGCGGCGGAGGTCTTGCCCTTGCCGTTGCCGGTGTAAACGATGAGCAGGCCCTTAGTGTCAGCCATATCTACTCAGTTATACTTATCGCGCGTAGGGGTGATGCCGCAAAATCGCAAAGGCCCGGTAGATCTGCTCCACCAGGACCACGCGAGCCAGCTCGTGGGGCAGCGTGAACCGCGAAAGCGAGAGCAGAAGATCGGCCTTCCGCCGCGCCGCATCGGAGAAGCCGGCGGCGCCGCCCACCAAGAATAACAGCTCCCGCACGGCGGTGTTTTGGGCCTTCTCGATCAGCGCCGCCAGCTCGGAGGAGCTGAGCGCGCGCCCGCCCGGATCGAGCAGCACTTTGTAGGCCTGCTGGTGCGCGTCGAGCGCCGCCTCGTTCCGCGCCTCCTGCATCCGAAACTCGCAGAACCGTTCGATCCGTCCTGCGTACTCTGCGGCCAGCTCGTTGGCGGCCCGGTCGCGCGGCCGGCCGATGTAAAGCAGGGAAATCTTCAGAGCAGCTTCTCCACCACCACCACGTCCGGAGCGCCGTCGCCCCCGCTTCCGTGCCGCTCGTGCACGCCCACTTCGCGGAAGCCCAGTTTCTCCACCAGCTTCCGGCTGCTGATGTTGCGCTCGAGCAGATAGCCGATCAGCTTGTGCAAGCCGCGGGCGCGGGCCTCGGCGATCAGCGCGTTGCCGAGCAGTTGCCCCACCGCGTGCCGCCGCCACGCCCGGTCGATGTAAACCGACATCTCGGCCATGGCGCGAAACGCGCTCCCCTCGCGATAAGGCCCCAGCGATCCCCACCCCACCGGCTGCCGAAAGCTTTCCGCCAGCAGCACGTGGAAGTGCGGATTCGTGAACCAGCTCTCCACCTCCGCCAGCGGACAGCGTTCCGCGGCGAAGGTGGCCAGCCGGTCCTCGATGCCCTGGTTGTAAATGCGCCAGACGACCGGCGCGTCGGCCAGGCGGGCGAGACGCACCTCGAAGCTCACCCCTGGCGTCGCCGATGCCATGACCTAGTGCTCCTCCCCGACCGCAATGCGCCGCGCCGTCTTCCATAGCCGCTCCAGCTCGTAGTAGTTGCGTGCGCGGGGCGAAAAAATGTGCACGATGCAATCGCCGTAGTCCATGAGGATCCATTCCGCCTGCTGATAGCCCTCAATGCTCGCCGGCCGAATCCCTTCCAGCTTCAGCACCCGCTCCACCTCGTCGCTGATCGCCTGGTTCTGGCGGGCGTTCAGGCCGCTGCAAATCACAAACGTGTCGGTGAAGCTGGCGACTTCCTTGAGATCAAGGACCGAGATGTCTTCTGCCTTCTTTGCCTGGGCCGCTTCTACGGCGACCTGCCAGACATCCATCAAGCGTTCTCCATACCACATTGTAGACGCAAAACGGCCCGCCACGCCCGGCTGCCTGTCAGCCCCCGCCGGAACGTTCTAAAATAGAGGTTTGATGTCCCGACTCGCCCTTTGCTTCCTCAGCTTGGCCCTCGCGGCCGGCCTTCGGGCTGCCGACGTGCCGGCGGCGGAGGCCAATTTGAAACGGGTGCAGGCGTTGGTGGCGGCCGGGGCGGCCTCGCGCGCCGCCCTCCAGGACGCCGAGCGGCAGCTCCAGGACGCCCGCGACGAGCAGTTCCTCCACCAGACGCTCTATGCCGGCAACGTCACCCCACAGGACGTGCCGGAGATGCTGCGCGCGGCCGAAGAGCTGCGCCGCCACGCCGATGATGCCCTCGCCGCCCAGCAAAAGCTCGCTGCTGCCGGGGCGATCCCGCCCAAGGCGGTCGAACAGGTGCAGGAAGAAGACGATTTCGCCCGACGGCAATGGGAGCTGGCGCAGTCGCGGGCCGATCTCGTGAAGGAACTCACCGCGATGGTCGCGCGCGAGGCCGAGTTCGCCGCGCAGGCCAATCAGGCCACGCTCGACGCGACGATCCACTCCGCCGGCAAGGGCACGCTCAGCGAGCAGGATTTCGTTCGAGTGGAGAGCGCCTTCTACCGCCAGTTCTTGAAGCCGCTGCCGGTCAGCGCCTGGGGCGAAACCGCCGTGCATCGCAGCATGGGCTTTGACCACCGCGATCGCTTCGACGTAGCGCTGAACCCGGACCAGGCCGAAGGCCGCTGGCTGATGCACCTGCTCGAACGCTTTCAGGTCCCCTACATCGCCTTCCGCCACGCCGTAACCGGCCGCGCTACCGGCGCCCACATCCACATCGGCCTGCCCAGCCCAAGGCTATAGCCGCACGAGCATTTAAGGGCGTTCGAACAGCCGCTTCGCCACTGCCTCGCGGTCGAGATCGAAATGACGTCCTACCTCTCTCAGGATCGCCAGTGTAGTGCCTATCGGCAGGACCTTGTGGATTGGCACAGTGATGTGGTGCTCCCCAAGTTGGCTGGTGGTCAGGGTCATGTGGCTGCCGGTTTGGCGGGTCGGGGAGTAACCGAACGCCAGCAGAAGTCTTGCCAGTTGTTTGCCTGACAGGTCTCGAGGGACCTTCATACTGCGATGACTTCTTCGCGGACGAAATGCAGACGAATGATCTTGGGTCTTGAAGCCTCGTCAAAGTGGCAGATCACGGCATCGCGGACCATTTCGTTCAGCTCTTCCAGCGTATTCGCCACGGTGAAGATCGGTTCGCCCAGAGCCTTGGCAGCGTAACCCCCTTCCGGCGGCTCCTCCACCAGGAAGATGATCTCGTTCGTGCTGGCACGATTCTTCTTCATGCTCGCGCTCCCTCCATCATAGACTGAAACGGGGACGCCCGGAAACGTTCCTCCGTTATAGTAGGGTTATGCTTCGGCAGATTCGAGCCGTCTGTCTGTGTGTTTGTGTCGCGCTCGCTGCGCGCCCGCTCGCCGCCGCCGTTCCGACACCCGAATCTTTTTTCGGCCACAAGATCGGCGCCGACCGCACGATGCTCGACTGGTCGAAGGTGGTCGATTATTTTCGGCGGCTCGAAAAATCGAGCGACCGCATTCGGGTCGAAGAGCTGGGCAAGACCACCGAGGGCCGCCCCTTCATCCTGGCGATTATTGCGGCGCCCGAAACGCTGCGCAACCTGGATCACTACCGCCAGATCCAGGCCAGGCTTGCCGACCCGAGCCTCACCAACGCAGCGGAGGCCGGGCAGCTCATCGCCGAGGGTAAGAGCATCGTGCTGATCACGTGCAGCATCCACTCGACCGAGATTGCTTCCACCCACACCTCCGTCGAGTTCGCTTATAAGCTGCTCACCGAGGACACACCGCGCCACCGCGCCATCCTGGCCAACGACATTTTTCTGCTCGTGCCCTCGCTCAATCCCGACGGCGTGGATATCGTCACGCGCTGGTACCGCCAGCAGCTCGGCACGCCTTACGACGGCACGGCTCCGCCCGAGCTGTATCACAAATATGTAGGCCACGACAACAACCGCGACTGGTACATGTTCACCCAGACCGAGACGCGCCTCGCTGTCGGCAAGATCCACAACGTCTGGCATCCGCTGATCGTCTACGACGTGCACCAGATGGGCCCCAACGCGGCGCGCATCTTCGTCCCGCCGTGGCTCGACCCCATCGAGCCCAACATCGACCCCGTCATCGCCCAGGAAGTGAACATGGTCGGCACGGCCATGGCCGCCGATCTCACCGCTGCCGGCAAGAAGGGCGTGGTCATCAACGCGATGTACGACTACTGGAGCCCCGCCCGCCACTACCAGAGCTTCCACGGCGGCCTGCGCATTCTTTCCGAGTCGGCGAGCGCCCGCCTCGCCACGCCCATCCACGTGAGCCGCGACCAGCTCGACACCAATGCCCTGGGCTACAACGCCCGTGAGCGAAGCTGGAATTTTCTGGAGCCGTGGCCGGGCGGCGACTGGCATCTGCGCGATATCATCGACTACCAGTTGATCGCGCTCGAGTCGTGCCTCTACCAGGCGGCGCTGCGCCGCGAAGACCTTCTGCGCAACTTCTACGGCATCGGCCTGCGCGCTGTGAACCGCAGGGATCCTCCGTATGCCTTCGTGATCCCGCGCCGCCAGCACGACCCCAATGCCATGACCCGCCTGCTCCAGACGCTCGAATTCGGCATGGTCGAGATCGAGCGAGCGGTGCGGCCGTTTCGCGCCGGCGCCCGCGACTATCAGCCCGGCGATTACGTCATTCGCCTCTCGCAGCCCTATGAATCCTTCGCCAAAGCCCTGCTCGAGCGCCAGCATTACCCCGACCTGCGCGAATATCCCGGCGGCCCGCCCAAGCGGCCCTACGACGTCACCGCCCACACGCTGCCGCTGCTGCTGGGGGTGCGCGCCGACGCCATCGAGTCGCCCTTCGATGCGTCGCTCGAGCGCGTCTCTACGATCGAGCCCGAGCCCGGCGTCGTGCAGGACGTGAGCATGCTGGCGCTCTCACCGGCCCTCACCAATTGCTGGATCGCCGTCAATCGCCTGCTCAAGGCGGGCGCGAATGTCAGCAGGCTGCCCGCGGACGGGACCTTCCTGGTTGAGAACAGCGGGCCCGTAAAGTCACTGCTGCCGTCCATGGCGCGCGACCTCGGGCTGCCCTTCACCGCCATCCATCTCAGGGACACTGGCGGCAAATTGCGCCCGCCGCGCATCGGGCTCTACAAGAGCTACGTCCCCAACATGGATGAAGGCTGGACGCGCTGGATCCTCGAGCAGTTCGACTTCCCCTACGCCAGTCTGCTCAATGGCGACATTCGCGCCGGCCATCTGCTCGACAAGCTTGATGTCATCATCCTGCCCGACGCCACGGCGCCGACGATGGAGTCCGGCTTCCGCCCGGGATCCATGCCTCCGGAATTTACCGGCGGGCTAGGCGATGCTGGAGCGGCGGCCCTCCAGGAGTTCGCGGCCGGCGGCGGCACCATCCTGGCCTTCAACCGCGCTTCGGCCTACGCGATCGAGCGCCTCGGCGCCGGAGCCCGCAACGTGCTCGCCGGCGTTCCCAACCGCGAGTTCTACGCACCGGGCTCGCTGCTCGAGGCCACCGTGGACAAATCACACCCTCTCGGCTATGGCATGGAAGATCGCGTCGCGGTGTGGTTCGAATCGGGTCCCGTGTTCGAGCCTGCCTTCGACGGCCCCAATCCGCCCGCCGTGCCGGTGCTGAAATATCCGCCCGGCAACCCGCTGGTGTCCGGCTGGCTGCTGGGGCCCAAGCTCATCGAGAATCGCGCCGCGGTGATGGACGCGCCGGTGGGCAAGGGCCACATTATCCTGTTCGGCATGCGCCCGCAGTATCGCGCCCAGAGCTACGCTACGTTCAAGCTGTTTTTCAATGGGCTGTTTGCTTATCTCAGAAACGTGATACCACAGGCCATGATGTAGCAAGCCAGGCCCAGCCCGGCCCAGGCGGCGCCCAGCAGCACCGACATAGCGACCCATTTGCCACCGCTATAGCGGCCGCGCTGGGCGGAAAGCTGACCCAGTCCCGCCAGCCCCGCCAGCACCCCCGCCAATACCAGCGCGAGCGACGCCAACAACGCCGCGCGCGAGATCGGCCAGATGGGGAGCGGCAGATGGATCTGCCCGCCGCTGGATGCGACGCCTTGCACGTACGCGCCCTGAAACAGAAACACGGCGAGCGTCAGCAGCAGCGCGGCGGCGGCAAGCAGCGTGCCCCACGCGATGCGAGGCGCCACCGGCAATGGGGCCGGCTTCTGGCGCAGGTTCACCGCCGCCATCCCCGCAGCCAGCAGAACACTGAGGCCCGCAGTCACGGCAATCGACATGTCCTGCCCGCTGTGACGCAGCCGGGCGAGGAACCCGGCGGCCAGCAACCCCAGCACGCCGCCCGAAGCGGCGCCCAGCAGCGCAACGGCGGTGCGCTCGACACCACGGCCCGCCACTCCGGCGTTCAACGCTTCGGTCGTCTCGCCGGCTGCTGCGCCGCCCGCCGCGTCGTGCGGCTCATCCATCCCGTTAGGCATGAACAATTTGTACCAGAAAAGCAGCCGGGCCGCATCGTTCGTGCCGATGCCTTCTGGCGGTAACAATTGTATCGATTTCTGTTTTCCTGCCCGTGCTGGGAATATTTGCTTCGCCTCGCCAGTTTACGCGAGTGGAAGGCAATCGACATGAACCGAAATATCCACGCAGTGAATCGCATTCTCCACAACCACAACGACGACGGCATCGACCGGCGCGGCTTTCTCGAGTGCATGGCCTGGGCCGGAGCCGGCCTCCTCTGGACCTTCAGTGGCGGCGTCGCCCGCGCGCAGATGACCCACCACGCCGGCCATGGCGCCAAAGGTGAACTCAGCTTCGTGCAGATCAGCGACAGCCACATCGGGTTCAACAAGCCGGCGAATCCCGACGTGGCCGGTACGCTGCAGCAGGCTCTCGACAAAATCAAGGCCCTGCCATCGCCGCCGGCTTTTCTCATCCACACCGGCGACATCAGCCACCTCTCGAAGCCTGCGGAGTTCGACACCGTCGAGCAGGCCGTCAAGGGCGCGGGCATCGGCCAGGCCTTCTATGTGCCCGGCGAGCACGACGTCCTCACCGACGACGGCCAGCAGTACCTGGAGCGCTTCGGCAAAGGCGCCACCGGCGGCGGCTGGTACAGCTTCGACCAGAAGGGCGTCCACTTCGTCGGCTTGGTCAATGTGCTGAACCTCAAGGCCGGCGGCCTCGGCAATCTCGGCGCGGAGCAACTCGAGTGGCTGGAGAACGACGTGCAGCATCTCTCCGGCAGCACGCCCATCGTCGTGTTCGCCCACATCCCGCTGTGGACCGTCTATCCCGACTGGGGCTGGGGCACGGCCGACAGCGCGCAGGCGCTGGCCTGTCTGAAGCGCTTCGGATCGGTGACCGTGCTCAATGGCCACATCCACCAGACGCTGCAAAAAGTGGAGGGCAACGTTACTTTCCACACCGCCATGTCCACCGCGTTCCCGCAACCCGCGCCCGGCGCGGCGCCCTCGCCCGGCCCGATGACCGTGCCGGCCGAACAGTTGCGGAGCGTGCTCGGCATCACCAGCGTCCGCTATGTCCAGAGCCGGCACTCCCTGGCGGTCGTCGATACCACGCTCGCCGCGACGGCCCAGAGCCAGAGCCACGAAGTGAAGATCGAAAGCGCAGCGGCCAAGCAAGCAAATCAATTCTGACGAATCCAGAAAGGAAATAGAGATGATGAGAAAAAGTGTGTGGGTGGTGGGTTTGGCGATGACGCTGATGATTGCGCTGTTACTAACAGGGCCAGTGAGCATCACCGCAAGTGCGCAGCAGGCGGCGACGGCAGCCCAGGAAGTGAAAATCGACAATTTCAGCTTTGGGCCCGGGACGCTCACGGTGGCTGTCGGAACCACTGTTACCTGGACAAACCGCGATGACATTCCCCATACCGTTGTCAGCACGGACAAGGTCTTCAAGTCCAAGGTGCTCGACACGGATGAAAAGTTCTCCTACACGTTCGCCAAAGCGGGAACGTATCCCTACTTCTGCTCGATTCACCCGAAGATGACCGGCACGGTCGTGGTGCAGTAAGACCGCACGCAGCCGAAGAACGGCAGGCCCGCGCGGAGGTAATACATTGAACGAAGGCTTTCTTGGAACAGCGGCTCCACGCTACGCCGATCTGGTGCTGCTCCTCGAGATCGGCATGGGATTAACGCTGCTCATCGGCGCAGTGCTCGCGCGCACGAAGAGATTTCGGCTGCACGCGTGGTGCCAGTCCGCCGTCGTGCTCCTCAACCTTGTCGTCATTGTATTGCTGATGGTTCCCTCCTTTCACGTCCATGTGAGTCCGAAGATACCCGTCAAACTTGCCAAGGCTTATTACGCACTGGCCACGGCTCACGCGGCGCTCGGGGGTGTCACAGAGATGGCTGGCCTATATATCTTACTCGCTGCGGGCACGAACGTCTTGCCGCAAAAATTCCGACTGACCAAATACAAACTGTGGATGCGCAGCGTGCTCGCGCTCTGGTGGCTGGTTCTGCTGTTGGGATTTGCAACATACGCCCGCTGGTATATCCCGGACTTGTTTCGGAAATGAAGCGCGTCGCGCCCGGGGGCGAAGGCGCGCTTGGCAGACCGCCGCGCTCGTCGCACCGGCGCCTTCCGCCAAATTGGCTGGCGGGAGTTTACACCAACGTTACAACTATCCGGGCCGCTCCGCGCATCTCATGGAGTGTGGCTTTATGAACGCACATCGAAACGGACATCGAAATCTCTCTCTGCTCCTGCCGCTGTGCCTGGCGCCGCTTCTTTTAACGCTTGTATCTTGCTCCGCGGCGGCGCGGCCGTCCAAAGCCGAGTCCACGCTGGCAAACTTCGCTAAAGATGTGGTCATCCCGCTCGAAGCCCGCAGCCGGCCGAACCCCCTCGCCGCCGCGCCGGCCGCGGCCAAAGAGGGTCTGGCTCTGTATCAGCAATCGTGCGCCGTTTGCCATGGCAGCGACGGCCGTTCCGATACGCCCATCGGGCGCGGCCTGTATCCGCCGGCCCTGGACCTGACCTCGCCGCACGTCAAGCGGTGGAGCGACGCCGAGCTGTTTTGGATCATCCGGAACGGCATCCGGCTCACCGGCATGCCGGCGTGGAACGGCCAGCTCAGCGACGACCAGACGTGGAAAACGGTCCTGGCCGTGCGCGAGCTGCAAAAAGCGACACCCGCGCCGCCGCCCCCCGCGACGGCCAGGCTGAGCGCCGGCGAGCTGGCGAAGGAGGGCAGCCTGCTGTTTCGGCAGGAGAACTGTATCGGCTGCCACGGCCTGCGCGGCGAAGGTGGAACCATTGGCCCGGACCTCTCGGATGAAGGCCGCCGCGGCCGCACCGACGCCTGGATGATAGGTCACCTGCTCGATCCGAGCGCCTATGCACCCGGCTCCATCATGCCCCCGGCCCGCAACCTGAGCGAGCAACAGATCCGGGCCCTGACCGCCTTCTTGCGGGCACAGAAGTAAAAGTAGCGGCGCACACGCCCCGCGCGCGGCCAAATTAACAGATCGTCCGGAATATTTGCCCGCCAGCAAGCGTCTCTACAGGTGGAAGGCAAAAACACCTATTGAAAAAAGGAGTTCACATGAGAAATCTGACATTGCGAATCTTGCCGGTTTTGGCGATGCTGACTGCGAGCGCGGTTCCGCCGGTGCGGGCGCAGTCGGACGTCACGCTCAGGGCCAGCGTGCCCTTCGAGTTTGTCGTTGGCAAGACCACTCTCCCGG
>DASQHK010000581.1:0-4135 GCA_035632135.1 Bryobacterales bacterium | reverse complement strand
CCGCATCCTGCAAGAAACCGGCGCCCTGCGGTCCGGCCATTTCGAGCTGCCCACCGGCAAGCACACCAACCAGTTTCTGCAGCTTCCGCTCGCGCTGCGCTACTACCAGCACAGCCGCACGCTCAGCGTGGCGCTCAGCCGCCTGTTGCGCGCCAACCCGGAAATTTCTTCCCTGATCTCCGAGCTGAGCATCGTCACGCCGGCCTCGGGCGGCTTGCCGATTGCCTTCGGCATGGGCGAGGCGCTCCGCTGCCGCCAGGTCTACTGGGCGGAAAATGACGACGGCCGGCTGCGCTTCCGCCAATATATGGAGAACCACGCGGGCGAAAAGGTCGTCATGGTCGATGACACGGTCCGCACGGGCCGCAAGCTCCAGCAGCTCAAGGCATTGCTCGAAGCGGGCGGCGCGACGATTGTAGCCGTCGCCGTGGTCATCCTGCAGCCTCACGGCAGTCCTTTGGATTTCGATGTTCCTCTCTACAGCCTGGCCACTCTCGAAGCAGATCTCTACCCCAGCGCCGCGGAGTGCCGCATGTGCCGTGACGGCAAACCGGTAGAAAACGTACGAACTTGAGTGGCAGCTCAAGTGCTAGAATTACTGGCGAGTGCCAGCGTCCGGCGTTATGCGACGCTCCGAGGAACGCGTTGGCGGGGTGGTGTCGTTGATGCGCCGGTTCTAGCTCCGAAAGGAGGATCGATCCCATGAGAATCCCTTCGCTCGGTAGCGGCTTTGCCGTGGCGGCCTTGTTGTGTTTGTTCCAAGCAACCTCGGTGGCAGTGCCGCAGCATCGGCGCGGCCCCTCCACGCGAGGCGAGGAGCGGCTGGCGAAAGAGGTCCGGCATGAGCTGGTCATGCTCCCTTATTACGGGGTCTTCGATAATCTTACCTACCGGGTCAACGGCTACAACGTCGAGCTGAGCGGCCAGGTGACGCGCCCCACTCTGAAAACCGACGCCGAGCGAGTGGTGAAACAGATCGAGGGCGTGGAGAAAGTCACCAACAACATCGAAGTGCTGCCGCTGTCTCCCAATGACGACCGCATCCGGCTGGCGGTTTATCGCGCCATCTACGGCCACCCCAACCTCAACCGTTACGCCCTGCAGGCTGTTCCCCCGATTCACATCATCGTCAAGAACGGCGACGTAACCCTGGATGGCGTGGTAGCCAGCGCTGCCGATCGCAATATCGCCGGCATCCAGGCCAACTCGGTTTCAGGCGTCTTTCACGTGACCAACAACCTGCGAACGGAAACCTAGCCCCGCAGGTAGAAAACGACCGCAGCCGCCTCCGCGCGTCACCGGCCCGCCGCTTCCGCCGCCCGCTGCTCGAACACCTTGCGCGCGGCGGCGAACTGATCGAGCACGTGTTTCTTCTCACGCTCGGAGCGCCAGCCGGGGTGCTGTTGGGCCTGCCGCGTGATGTCATCGATCCAGCGGACAAAATACTCGGCGTCGGCGCGTGAGCGGATTTTCTGGTCGCCGCACATCACGTAGATCGCGCCCGTCTCGGCCAGGGGGAAAAAGTCGTCAGTTGGCCGCTCGGACTTCGAGCCGGTGGCACGCAGCGTGTACCAGCCGCTGTGGTTCACCTGGATCCGCTTGTGGATCTCGGCTGCCGGAGCGTTCCCCTGCGGTGCAAGCGACTCGATTACCTTGCCGTTGTTCCAAACCTCGAACTTTTCGAGCGGCACCAGAGATTTCAGTTTCCCGTCGATCTCGATCGTTCCGCCCTCCGCCGGCAGCCGGATCTCATCACCCGGCATGCGCCCGTCGATGTGGAAATCGAGCAACGGCCCATTAGTCATGAAAGTGTGGCCGGCGCGGATGGCATCCACCCATGCGCCGTAGTCGAGCTTCGGCCCCAGGTACGCATAGGTGCGGTCCGCGCCGAGGATCGGCGTTCGGTTCAGGCTCAGAATCGAGTCTTCACCCGCCGTGGCCGAAATCCGGAAGCCGCAATTCAGCGCCCGGTGCCACACCTCGGTCGTCCACCGGCCATGCATGGCACTGCTCATCAGTTCGAGGTAGTCGGTAACGCCGAGCGCCAGGTCCACGGGAAAGCCGCGCGCCACGGCGTAGCCTGTCTTCGTGGGGTCACCGCTCCAGGGATGCACGTAGCCCATGATCGCCCCCTCGGCCCGCGCCACCCGAAACATGTCGGTATTGCTCGGATATAAGCTCTCGATCGCCGTCCCCTCATAGCCCGTCGTGAACGGCGAGATCAGGTGCTTGGTCAGGTTGATGAACGAAACGTGCCCGTAGAACGGGGGCCGGTATTCCTCGTCGAAATACAGCAGCCGGTCTGGTGTCGAGCGGCGGTCCGGCTTGCCGGTGAAAAACTGGTGGTCGAAGATGCGGTTGTCCTTGTTGCAGATCTTGTCCTCGATCACGTCGTTGTCTTCGGCCGCCGCCATCAGCATCAGGTTGCCGGGCGTATCGTGCAAGTTTCCGCCGTAGTTCATGTGGATGTGGTTGCTGCCGCTGTACCAGCCTTCGGCCTTGAGGTTGGTCATGCGGGAAAGCGTCAGCTCCACGAGCGTCGTCTCGTGCGGCGCCACCTCCACCACTTTGGACGCCGGAAAATATTCGAAGCCCTTGGTCACCTCAATGTCGAGCTTTCCGGCCGGCACGTCCATCACGCTGCGCCCGGCGGTGTGGAAAAAGTGCTCGCCCAGCCGCGCGCCCTCGCGATGATAAGCGTCCTGGGGCGCATGGGTCTTGCCGTCCGCCGCCTTCGCATAGACGCGCGCCGGCGTAAGTTCTCCGGTGGCGCCGTCCTTCACCCGCACCTCCACCGTCCCCATCGGGCGCCGGTACACGCGCCTCCGGATTTCGACCGGCTTGTCTTCGCCGCCGAAGGTCTGGAGCAGCCGGAGCTCCGAAAGGCCGTGCCGGTTCGAGACGTACACGATCCATTCGCCGTCCGGCGACCAGCGCGGCTCGAAGTGATCCCAGTTGCCGAACGTCACCTGATACGGCTCGCCACCAATCACCGGCAGCACGTAAAGGTTGTCGAACTGCGCCCCGCGGTGCGAGCTGTAGACAATCCGCTTGCCGTCGGGTGACCACTGCGGCCGCGTGCGATACAGCGTCTCCTCGCGCAGAATCAATTGTGCGTGCGCCAGGGCGTCAGGCCCGACCTTCATGCGCCACACGCCGCCCGAGCCGAGCGGGATGCCCCGGTCCGAAACGCAGATCATCTCTTTGCCGTCCGGCGACCAGGTCGGCTCGATGTTCGAATCGTAGTCGCTGAAATAGAGGCGCGCCCGGCCGAAGCGATGGTCGGCCGTAATCTGCACGGGCGCCCCGGCCACGCCGTTCTCCACCGGCATCGTAAAAATGTTGAACCAGCCGTGAGACACTGATGAGACATAGGCGAGTTGCTTGCCGTCCGGCGACCACGCCGGGTCCACGTTCACCTGGTTGCCGTGCGTCAGCGCCGTGCTCTCGCCCGTGCGCACGTTCAGCAGCATCAGGTTGATGCTGCGCGAGTCGTCATCCGCCGTGTAAGCGATCCAGCGTCCGTCGGGCGACCAGACCGGGTCGGAATCGTAGGTCGGGTTGGCGGTCAGCTCGTAGGCAACGGTGTCGCCCACCGCAATCTTCCAGATCGACCCCGACATGGCGAAGGCGATCTCCCGCCCGTCCGGCGACCAGGCCGGCCGCCAGGGCGTGCTCGCCGGAGCCGGCAGATAGTAGTTATGCATATAGTTGCCGCCGGTCTTCGCCGCCCGATACCCTGGCCCGTCGCTCGACTGCTGGGCCATCGCCGCTGCCGCCAAGCAAAGAAAAGCAATTAGTCCTCGCACGTGGTCATTCCTCAATTCTCAATTCCGAAACCAAAAGCCGGAACTCACCGCAGAGATCGCAGAGACCGCCGGAAAACTCGATCTGCTTTTTCTCTGCGTCCTCTGCGGTGCAATGCGCTTCGCCGTTTGCCTCAGTACGGCCAGGGTGTCCCGTCCCGCCTGCGGATGGTCGGCCGCAGCCGCTCTACATAGGGATACTTTCGCGCCGCCGCTTCATTGACTTCCACGCCCAGCCCCGGCTGGTCATGGATTGTGATGTGCCCGTCCTGGTAGACCGGCATGGCGCTGAAAACCTCGCGCACGCCCGCGCCCCAGCCTGTGGAGTA
>DASQHK010000580.1:0-5664 GCA_035632135.1 Bryobacterales bacterium | reverse complement strand
TGAAAGCCGGCCGGATTCGGGCCTCCGCTATAATCTTGTTATGAGGATCCTGCTGTTCAGCGGCAAGGGCGGCGTGGGCAAAACCAGCATTGCCGCCGCTACCGGGCTGGAGCTGGCCCGGCGCGGCTATCGCACGCTGGTGCTGAGCGTGGACCCGGCCCACAGCCTGGCGGACGCGTTCGATCTCGGGGAGAGCTTGTTTTCCGGCTCCACGGGGCTGCCGCATCCCATCAACAAGCGGCTCGCCATTCAGGAGGTCAACATCCAGCAGGAGATCAAGCGGCACTGGAGCGAAATCTGGTCTTACATCGTTTCGGTCTTGCAGGCCACCGGCATCGGAGAGGTGGAGGCCGAAGAGCTGGCGATTTTCCCCGGCATGGAGGAGATCAGCTCGCTGATGTACGTGAACGAGTATCGCCGGAACAAAGAGTACGACGTGGTGGTGGTCGATTGCGCGCCCACGGCCGAGTCGCTGCGCTTCGTGAGCATGCCGAATACTCTCGAGTGGTACATGAAGAACATTTTCCACCTGGAGCGCACGGTTCTGAAGGCCGTGCGGCCGGTGGCCAACCGCGTATCGCCGGTGAAGCTGCCGTCGGACAGCTATTTCGGCAATATCAAGCTGCTGTTCGACCGCCTGGAAGGCATCGGCGAATTGCTGGAAGACTCCCGCGTGACCACGGTGCGCCTGGTCACCAACCCGGAGAAGATGGTGCTGCGCGAAACCCAGCGCGCTTTTGTCTATTTCGCGCTGCACGGCATGACCGTGGACGGCGTGGTGGTGAACCGCGTGCTGCCCGAGGCCGTCCACGACCGCTATTTTCGCGACTGGCAGCGCTCGCAGCAGAAGACGATCGAGCAGATCGAAGAATACTTTGCGCCCGTGCCGGTGACGCGCGTGCCGCTGTTCGCGCACGAAGTAGTCGGCGAGGAGCGGCTGGCCGAGCTGGCGCGCGCGCTCTACCAGGAGCCGGACGCCGACCCGGCGGCGCACACGCGCACCGAAGCGCCCTATCATTTTGAAAAGAACGGCGCCGGCTATCGGGTGCGCCTGCACCTGGCGTTCGCGCAGCCGGGTGAAGTGAGCGTGTTCAAGAAAGGCGATGAGCTGGTAGTGGAAGTTGGAAACCTGCGGCGGCACGTGGGCTTGCCGACCAGCATGGCGGCGCTCGAGCCCCGCAAGGCCAAGCTTGACCAGGGAATTCTCACTGTGGAGCTGATGGAGAATCGAAAATGAACAAGGTGAACCGCAATGCCAAAGCCGCGCGCCCGGAAGCCGGCGGGATCCGCTGTTACTGCCTGGGCTCGGGCCCGCGCCTGACGGCCCTGACCGCCAACATGTTCCAGGGGCCGGTGTTCGATCACTTCCGCGCCGCGGGCCTGGAAGTGCTGCTGGGCCTGCGGGCGGTTCTCGACGCCGAGATCGAGGTGATGACGAAGCGCGCGAAGAAAGGGACGCGGATCCCGGTGGAGTAGGGGTCAGTCTCCCAGAGCGGCGAGAAACTCCAGGAATCGGCGCGCGTAACAGTCGAGGTTCTCGATGGAGCCGCCGCCGAGCAGGGGCGAGCACATCTCGTACGCCACCGGCCCGCGGTAGCCGCCCCGCCGCATGGCCTGCAGGAATCCTGCATAATCAATGAAGCCCTTTCCTATGGGTACTGCCTGTACCCAAGGGGCCTGCGCCTCGTAGTTGATGATGCGCGAATGGTACTTGAATCGCGGGCGTTGCTGGTAGTCGGCGGCGGTGGTGTGGCAGGTAAGCGGGGCCATTTCTCGGGCGGCCTCCAGGATGTCCGTGCCGTGCAGCGCCGGCGCCCAGGCGTCGAAGATCGCCTTGCAGTTGGGCTCGGCGACGGCCTGCACGAGGTCGCGCTGGCTTTCGTAGTGCGCGGCCAGGTCGTGGTGATTCTGCACGCCGATGGTCACCCCGTATTCGGAGGCCCGCCGCGCGCACTCCCGCAGCGACTCGACCATCATCTGCCACACGGCCGTGTAGGTAGCAGCCGGATGCTCGTAGCCGGTGAAGACGCGCACCACCCCGGCTCCGAGGTCGCGGGCCATGCGGGCCAGCCCCGTAACGTGCTGGATCTGGATCTCGCGGAGCGGAATATCGCCGTGCTCGAGATCGGCGGTGAAGTTGGTGTAGCCGGCGATGGCCGAGCATTGCAGGCCGTTCCTCTCCAGCCGCTCCCGCAGCCGCGCGCAGGCCTCCGGGCCGTAATCGAGCGCGGACAGGTGCGGCCGCTTGGCCATCAGCATCACGCCCGGATAGCCCAGCTCGGCTGCCTTATCGAGAAACTGGTCAAGTGACAGGCGCGCCTGGCCCGGCCACACACCCGCATAGCTAACGGAATGAAGCACTGGAACGAACGTCACGACCTCTCCTTCCGAATCTTGCTGCGACCTGCCGGGCCGGGGACGCCGGCCCGTATGGGAAACCCCGACCGGCCCGAGCGAGCGGCCAGTCCTGCCTTGGCAGGCCCTCCCGGCCCACCAACTTCGGGTACCATCGTACCAAACCGAAAATGGGCCACCCGGACTATTGGCAGTCCGGCGGCTTGGGGGGATGATCGAGGAGTATGAATGAGCGTTCCATACGCTTCGAGATCGAACGGCCGGTCGAGTTCCGCCTTACCGATATGCGCACGGCGCCCCTGTTCCAAGGGCGGACGGTGAATATCAGCAGCGGCGGCGTGCTGTTTCGGACCGAACAGGCCGTGGGCGTTGGCCGCAAGATTGAGCTGGTGGTTCACATGGCGGAGGGCCCCTCGGACGCGCTAGAGGTCAATCTCCGGCTGCTGGGGCGGGTCGTCCGCAGCGGCCCCGGATGGGCGGCGGCCCAGGTGGGAAAACATCAGCTTCAGGCTATAGATCCACACGACACACCGGCCGATACGGACAAAACTCCCGGCACACCTGCCGGTCTCTAGGCGCGACCTCCACCCGGCCGCGGCGAATGCGGCCGACCAGCTCCAGCGTGCTCGCCGCGGCGCGATCCAGCATGACGCGGAACTCCTGCGGGCTTTGCTCGAGGAGGACCGGGTCACCGAAACCCAGTCCTGAGACATACCAGCCCCGGCGCGACGCCTCTCCGCGCAGGCCGTAGAAAACCATGCCGGCGGGAACATGCCCCATTTGCCGCTCCAGGCCCAGCAGATAGAGCGGACCCTGGAGCCGGAAACCCTGCTGGTGCTCCTCGACCAATTTTTGCACACGGGCGGGGCTTGAGTATTTGTAGTCCACCACCACGGCCGCGCCGCTGTCGGAGACCTCATAGCGGTCGATCCGGCCCGTCACGCGAAACGGCTCTTCGCCGGCCTCTTCCACTACGTACAGGAACCGGCTCTCCGGCTGGCCCGGGCGGAAACCCACCGCCAGCCCCCGCGCGCTTTGGTCTTTGGCAAAGCGTTCGAGGTCGCGCAGCAGCTCGATCCTCATCGCCTCGGCTTGCAGGTTGATCCGGATGCCTCCCGTGGCGCACGCTTCTTCAAACGCCTGCGCGAAGACCGGGGCGATGTCGCCGCCTTGCGTCGTCCAGCGGGCGATGGTGCGGTGAATAATGTCGCCTTTTACCCGCTCGTCGATGCGCTCGTCGGGCCGGACCGGCGGACCTTTCAGATCCAGCGTCCGCGCTGCGAAAAACTGGAAAGGGCACTGTATGTACTGCTCGAGCGAGGAGGGACTGAACGGCTCCTCTTTGGGGACCAGTTCGCGCAAGAGATCCGGATCGCGCAAGCAGCCGGGCGCCGGCCGCCAATCCGGCGGCGGCTCCTTGACGCGGACCCGCTCGGCCGCGACCACGCGGTCCTTCCATTCCTCCAGAAAAAACGACCGCAGCGTCTCGGCGCCGGCGTCGTCATGCGCGGGGTACGTCAGGTAGAGCTGCTCGGTGGCGCGGGTTGTCGCAAGATCGAACAGGAACCGCTCTTCGCGGTCGAGATCGGCGCTGGTGCGTAGCCGCAACCCACTGCCGGCGAGCCGGCGGCGCGGGGCGTCAGGAAAGAAAAGGTTCTGGGAGTGGTAGCGCGGGAACTGTTTTTCCACCAGGCCGCAGACGAAGACCACCGGCAGCTCCCACTGGCGCGCTTCGTAGACGCTCAGCACCTGCACGACGTTGCGGCGGCGGTCGGGCGCGCGCAGCAGGGTCAGCCGCAGGACGGCCTCGAGCGCCGCCCGGAAGCGCTGGAGAGAGGCGCGCTCGACGCCTTCGAGGCGCAGCGCTTCGGCCGCATCCTCCGCGGCGCCGGCCCAGGCCTGGAGCGCCTGGGCGAGCCTTCTCCACGCGAGCGCCTTCTCGTGGCTGACGGAGTCCTCGATCTTGGGCGGATGAAACCACGCGCGGGCCAACTCGGCCGCGCGCTGCGCCCAGGTGTCCGGCGGCAGCGTCTCGCCGGCCCAAGCGGCCAGCTTGCCGAGCTGATGCAGCTTCGCTTCCACGCGCGCGAGATTGGCCGCCTGCACGTGAAGAAACTCCAGGCCCTGGCCGGGCAGCGCCGCGCGCAAACGGAATTCGTACCGATCCATCTCCGAGGAGAAACCGATGCCCGAGCCCGCGAGCTTCAAGACCTCGAGCGTCTCCTCACCGTCGAAGCCGGTGTCCGCCAGCTTCAACAGTCCAGCAAGAAACCGGATGCTGGGGTGGCCGTCGAGCGGAAGTGGCCAGCGCGACCGAAAGGGAATGCCGAGCCGCTCGAACACCGTGTCTACGATGGGCCCGTAGACCTCCGGCGCGCGCAGGATAATCCCGTATTCCTGAAACGGACGGCCGGTCTGTTGATGGTCGGCCAGAATGCGGCCGGCGACGTGCTCGATCTCGCGCTCGGGCGTGGCGGCCTGCACAATCACCGGGGCGAGCCGGGGCCGCTGAGAATGCGCCAGCCGTTGCTCGGGCATCCCCATCTCGAGGAGCGCCCGCCGCGCCTCGTCGGCGCCGGAGTCGGGCAGCGTGACCACGATCTTCTCCGCCGCGCCGGCCACGGCTCGCAACAGCTCCAGCTCCACCGGCGTGAAGTTGAAGAAGCCGTCGACGAATACCGCGCCGAACTTCTCCTTCTGCGCCGCATCCGCCGCCAGCCGCAGCCGTGCGGCCCGGTGCACCGCGCCCGCTTCGCGCAGCAACGCCTCAAACTCGGCCATCACGCGGGCAAAAGCGCCGGCCGGCGGCTCTCGCAGAATCGATTTGAGCTGCTCCGTCTGTGCGCCGGCGGCCCAGAATTCGTGCATCGTATCAAGCAGCCGGGCGTGAAAGCCGGGATAGCCCGCCATAGCGGCAAACTCGCCTGCCGCGGCCCGCGCGAGCGCCCGCTCGACCAGCAGAATTTCCAAAGCCGGCGACAGCTCGCGACAGTCCGGCGTGAGATGGGCGACGAAGGCGGCCAGGGGCAGAATCGTGCGAGGTGAAACCACCAGCCCGCCCCGCGCCATCTGATGCTGGAGGTGTTCGGCCATGCTGGCCGTGGGCACAATCAGACGGGCGGGCTCGCCGCGGCCCAGCGCCGCTTCAAGCTCGCCCAGCACGCGCGCGGTCTTCCCGCTTCCGGCCGGCCCGATGAGCAGCATCGCGTCACGATTGTAGCCAAGCGGCGGCTCCCGTGGTATACGGTGATTCCATGCGCAACTTATCTGTCTGCTCGATTGTCGCGATCGCGGCTCTGGCAACCCTGC
>DASQHK010000579.1:0-2524 GCA_035632135.1 Bryobacterales bacterium | reverse complement strand
GGCCATCGCTTCGATTTGCGCGCGGATTTCGGCCGCGCCGCCGAGCAGCTCGGCGCGGCGCGCGGCGATGGATACCGCGTCCCAAAGCCGCATCCCATCGGGAGCTTGCGTGGAAGCAAAGGCCTGCAGCAGATAAATCTCGTCCGGATCGCGCACACGCGTTCCCTCGCTGTTGACGAACCAGGTGGTGCCGGCCGCCGCCTCGAGTTCGACCCGCGACGACTGAATCAGCGGGTAGCGGCGAAACAGCGCCGAGAACTCGCGCAGGCGCTGCTCCCAGGCTTTCTTGTCCAGGCTGAGCCGGCCGCGCGGCTCGAGGCTCTCGACCGGCTCCTGCCGCGCGAAATCATTGAGCTGCGTGGAAAGACGAATATGCTGCAGGGCGGCCTGCTTGCGCGCCAGGGCCTCGACTGCGCCCTTGTAAGCCTCGTCCGCCGGAAGCCAGAAATGCCGCCGTAAGACCAGGTAGTCGTCCTCCAGCGGCAGCGGCTCGGCGTCGTATCCGGAGCGCGCAAAGGCCCCGGCCACAAAGTTGGTGTTGTCGAGCTGATAGCTGCCCACGCGAACGTTGACGTACCCCGAGCGCGAGCGAAAGCGCTCGGAGCGGGCGAGCCCGCCGAACACCGCCACGCCGCTAAAAGTGTCCGACTCGAGGGCAGTGCAATCCATATAGTAGGGCCGCGGCAGGTTCTCAAGCCGAAGGTCGCGGACGGCACGGGCCATCTCGTCGCTCATGGCGCGCAAGACTACATCGTCATCAGCGGAGGCCGGCGGCACCGCGCAACAGCACGCGATCAGGAAGAGCAGCAGGAGGCGTCGCATCAGGTTGGGGGCGGCAGCAGCGGCGGGCGGTCCTGCGCCTTGCGCTGCTTCTCAATTTCCATCTCGGAGACCAGAATGGCGGGCGAAATCGCCGAGACCGGCACGCTGCCCGACTCGGCGCCGCAGTAGCCGTTGAAAACTTCTGTGCGGTCGGAAGTAGCCAGGATCTTGGCGAAGGCGGCCAGCGGCGTGCCGACAATATCCACGCCGCGAATCAGCTCGTCCGGTTTGCCGTCCGCGTAAACGCGATAGACCACCAGCGGAATCACCTTGAAAGCCTGCGGGCCGGCGCGGGTGGTGGTGGTGAAGCCGCCCTCGATGTCGCGGAAGTAGAGGCCGTAGGGCTTGTTCTGCCGGCGGATTTCAGCGATCAGCATCCGCCGCAGTTCGGCGTCGGGAACCTGGCGGGCGGATTCGACGAGCAGGTTCGACTGCCGCGCCACCACTTCCAGCCCCGGCTGGCGGCGGGCATGGCCGTTGGAACTCGCCACGCCGGCCACCGGCGAGCGGGTCATCAGGAATGTCTTGAGAATACCGTGATCGACTACCGTGACCGGCCGCGCCTTCACGCCTTCGTCGTCGAGATCATACCAGCCGTTCAGCTCCACGCCATCGTGCTTTTTCAGCAGCGGGTCAAACACCACGGAAAGAAACGGCGGCAGGATCGGCTCGCCGAGCTTGCGGGCGAACGTCTGACCCTCAGCTTCGTCCTTCTGGCGGTGGCCTTCGATGCGGTGGCCCAGGATCTCGTGGAAGAACACGCCGCTCGCCCGGCCGCTCAAGATGGCCGGCCCGACGAAGGGCTCGGCGACCGGGGCGTCGCGCAATTGCTCCAGGTCGCGCGCCATCGTTTCGATCGTGGCGAGAATCCTCGAGTCGGGTGGAAAGCCGGACGGATCGGCGGCTTCGAAACTCTCGAAGCGGTCCAGGTTCATGCCGTCTTCGGCGCGGGCCTGGGCGGTAATCATCAGCCGCAGGAAGTTGCGGCCGTGCTGCACCGCCGTGCCCTCGGTGTTGACCAGCGATTCGTTGCGGCTTTCAGCATGCAGAATCAGCTTCGAGGCGAGCACCTGCGGATGGGCGCGAAAGGCGACCGAGAGCTTTTTCAACCGCTCCGCCCAAGCCCGGCCGTCGACCGCGAGCGACGCGCGCGGGCCCGCCCATGCCACCGGCTCTTCGCGCGAGAAATCGGCGGAGGAATCTTCCTCCTCGACCTTGACCGCGCGGTCGGTCTTGATGCGGGTGAGCCGCTCGGCGGCCTGCCTGTATTTGCGGTCGGTCTGCGCCCAAAGCGACGCCTGCAAAGAGTCCGCATCGTTATCCAGGCTGACCGTCACCGCGCCGGAACCGAACCGCCCACCCAAGCCGCCCTGCCTGCGCAAGCGGTGATAGTTGTCGAGCTTGTAGTCGCCGACGCGCACGGTGATGTCGAGCAGGCGGGAATGGTTGTGCGTATCGGAGGTGAGGGCGCCCAGCGTGGCGGCCAGGGTGTAGGTCTGCTGCTCGGCGATGCTGTAACTGATGAAATACGGCGGCGGATCGGCCTTCTCGCGCAGGATGTGGAAGTTGCGCCCGAGTTCCTCCTGCATCACTTTCAGCAAGAAGGGCTCCGGGGTGCTGGCCGCCGCGCAGCAAAGGATCAGCAACAGCGCCGGCGGCACCACTCGCGCCAGCGCCGGCGGCCGCGCTCCGGCCCGCTTTG
>DASQHK010000578.1:0-4772 GCA_035632135.1 Bryobacterales bacterium | reverse complement strand
ATAGTCGCGGTCGATGACGACCAGGTCGGCCAGCTTGCCACGCTCGATGGAGCCGCGCTCCTTCTCGGCGAACTGCATGTAGGCGGCCCAGATGGTGTGGGTCTTGAGCGCTTCCTCGCGTGTGATGCGCTGCTCGGGGTGAATCACCTCGCCGCGATCGGTCTGGCGGGTGGTGGCGATCCACATTTGCAGGAAGGGATTGTACGGGTTGACGGCGTTGTTCTTGTCGTAGCCGATCATGTGGTCGCTGCCGCCGGCCACGATCAGCCCGGCGTCGAGGTAGGAGCGCATCGGGTAGAAGTACTGCATGCCGTCGCCCGGAAAAACTTTTTCGAGCGCGGCGGCGTCGCGGTAGAGCCAGTCCGACTGCGCGTCGATGAGGATGCCCATCTTCTTGCAGCGCGCGATGGCCTCGGGACTCTGAAAAGAGGCGTGCATCAGGTGGGAACGGCTGGCGGCGATGGGCCGGTCTTTGTCGGCGGCTTCGAGAGCATCGAGCATGGCGTCGATGGCGCCGCCGCCCTGGTCATGCGCCGTGAGCTGCCAGCCGCGGGCGTGGCCGGTACGCTCGATGGCGATGAGCTTCTCGCGGTTGATGAACAGCAGGCCGCGGTCGTCGGGGTTGGTGTGGCCGTAGAGCTGGCGCCCGAACGGGCCGTAAGGGATGCGCTGGTAGGCGGTGCCGATAGTCATGCCGCCATCGAGCGTCACTTTGAGCGCGCCGAACTTCAGCCACGCATCGCCCTTGCCGGTGGCGTAAGGGGCCGTGCGGATCTGCCGGACCAGCTCTTCGGTGGGACGCGAAGCGTCGATGCGCCACGTCATCACCGTGCGAATCGGCAGCCGTCCTTCGGCCCGCAGCTTTTCGTAAAGCGGAAACTCGGCCGGCGTGAGCGCGCGGTCGGTGATGGCGGTGAGCCCGGCGGCCACGTACATCTTCAGCATTTTTTCGAGAGCTTCGAGCTTTTCCTGCTCGGTGGCGCCCTGGCTGCGGTCGAGGTCCTTGAGCAGCGGCAGGCCGTTTTTCAGGATGCCGTTGGGCTCGCCGCGCGCGTCCTTCACGATCTCGCCGTTGGGCGGGTTGGGCGTGTCGCGCGTGATGCCGCACATTTTGAGCGCGAACGAATTGACCACCACGGTGTAGCTCGCATCGAACATGACGGGGTGCTCGGCGGCCACGTCGAGCACGTCGCGCGTGGGCATGCGCAGCTCTTTGAGGCGCGTGGGAAACGTGCGCGGGACGATGATCCAGTGGCCCTTGGGGGTGGTCTCCATCTGCGCGCGGATAAAGTTCTGGATGGCCTCGAAGGAATCGAGCGGCGGGAGCGGCCGGCGGAACTCGCTCAGGCCCGCGCTCAGCGGGTGGACATGGCTATCGACCAGCCCCGGCAGCACGGTACGGCCCTTCAGATCGATGCGCTGGGTGCGCGGGCCGCGCTCGGTCGAGAAGACCTGCTTGGTAGTACCTACGACGGTGATCTTGCCGTTCTTGACGGCGACTGCCTGGGCGACGGAGAATTTGTCGTCCACGGTGACGATCTTGCCGTTGTAGAGGATGAGATCCGCGTTGGCGGCGAGCAGCGGAAGCGCGGCGAGCAGGAGGAGAAAGCTTCGGATCATGCCCCGTTACTCGGCGTTGAACTGCTGCACTGTCTCCCGCGCCTTTTCCCAGAGGAAGCCGATGTCGTTGCCGCAGCCCACAAACCGCATGCCGCGCTGCTTCCATCCTTTGGCCATGGCGAGGGTGCGGCACTGGATGCCGGGATGGATGCCGTGCCGCCGGCAGCACTCGATCACGCCGCTGATGGCCTCGATCATTTTGGGGTGATCGAACTGCCCCGGGACGCCGAGCGAGATGCTGAGGTCGGCCGGGCCGACCATGACGATGTCAATGCCGGGCACGGAGAGCAGCTCGTCGGCGCGCGCGAGCGCCGTGCGTGTCTCGACTTGCAGCACGACCAGGTTGTTTTCGTTCTGGTGATCGATGATTTCCTGAAAGCTGGCGTTCTTATAGCCGGCCTGCGGCGCACCCAGCCCAAATCCTCGCACGCCCCGCGTGGGAAACTTGGTCCAGCTTACCGCGCGCTCCAGCAGCTCCGGCGACTCGACGCGCGGGAAGATGACGCCCTCCGCGCCCATGTCGAGCGCGCGGGCGACGAGCGAATACTGCAAGTCGGCCACGCGCACGATGGGCGTGAGCGTGGTCAGTAGCGAGGTGCGCACCACGTCCTGAATGGTTTCGAGGTCGAAGCAGCCGTGCTCGGTGTCGATGAAGGTCCAGTCGAAGCCGGCGGCAGCGAAAAGCCTGGGAATTTCCGGCGAGCGGAACTGGCCAAAACCGCAGCCGAAGGCCGTCTTGCCTTCGTGGAGCAATTGTTTCGTGCGATTGGGTCGCATGGCAGTGCGAGGGAGCCTCCTGCGGGAGCAGCGAGTTTACCACACTTGCATTTCCCGCTGCCCGAGCATAGTATGTGCGTAAGCACTCCGATCAGGAAGGAGGCGGGCGATGCGAAACTGGTTGCGACTGCTGGTATTCGTCGTCACCGTGATTCCTTGGGCCGCATGGGCCCAGGAATCGCCCCGCATGACGAGTGTTACGCCGGACAGCGCGAAAATCGGGGATGAGCTTACCGTCGCCGGACAAAACCTGGACTCCAAATACGTAAAGAAGGTTTACCTGACCGACGGCAAGAACGACGTGGAGGTGCAAGTTACGGAGCAAACGGCCGAGGCGATCAAGCTCAAGATTCCGGCCAAAGCCAAGCCCGGCCGTTACAGCCTGATGGTACTGACGGCCGAGAAAGTTCCGAAGTACATCGAGCAGCCGGTCAAGTGCACGGTTGAGCAATAGCGGAGGCGGAGGATCGCCCGGGGGACCTCAGCCTTTTCGCGAGTACGGCGACGACAAGTAGTGCCTTGATTCCTGCGCTGCGGCCGTCTGCGGCGCAAACTGGATCGCCTTCCGGTAGGCTTGTTTGGCTTCTTCGCGCTGCCCCAGCAGATCCAGGATCTGGCCTTGCCGCATCCAGGCGAGCACGCCCGTGTGCAGATCGAGGTCCCGGTGCTGCGTCACTTGGCGCATGTTCGCCAGCGAGTTTTTCAGATCGTCGTACCAGAACTGTACATTGCCGATTTCGTAATACACCTTCTCGAGAGGGATGTTGGCGTACTCGGGTCTGCCGCTGCGCGCCATCTGCTCCACCTCTCGCAAGCAAGCGAGCGCGGCGTCTTTGTTGCCGAGGTCGCTGTACATGTGCGCCTTCTCCATGCGGAACAGGTAGTTGCGGGGATAGGCGCGGATCAGCGGTTCGAGCGCCTCGATGGCCCGGGCGGGCTGCTTCTCGCGCCGGTAGATCACAGCCAGCATGACCTCGGCGTCCACGCGATTCAGCTTGCCTTTCTCGGCGACCAGTTGGAGCGTGCGGATGCCGCGGTTCTTGTCGCCTGACTTGCCGATGAGGTAGCTCAGCAGCCGCGTGTGCCACGGCAGGCTGCCCAGGGCGTAGTCGTAGGCGCCCTGCACCAGCAGGGCGTCGTAGTTCTGCGGGTCCAGCTCGAGCACGCGGCCGTGGTATTTGCGGGCCGCCGAGGCGTCGCTGACCGCCGCCCGCCAGGCTTTCAGCACCAGCAGGTCATAGTTGGTGCGCATGGCGTAGGACGAGCCGAGCGCATAGAGCGCTAGCTCCTCGTTGGGATTGGCGCTGAGGCGCTTCCGCGCCAGCTCGATCGCCTTCTCGACCGCGGCCGAGAACTGCGCGGTGGCCTTTGGGTCGGCGTGAATTTTTTCCGTGCGAATGAAATAGTTGTTGCCGGTCAGCAGCTCGCTTTCGAGCGCCCCGAGGCGATAAAGCTCGCGGTAGAGGATGGCTTGGGCCAGGTAGTTGCGGTATTCCGCGTTCTCCGGAGCCTGGGCGATGGCCCCGTTGAAGGAGGCAATGGCCTGGTCATATTCGAGGTTATAGAAATGGTCCCAGCCCTGGTCGATGAGGCTGCCCGCCGCCAGCGGCAAAGCCAGGGCCAGCAGAAGTGCGATTCGCACGGCAGGTTTCGGGCGCCGGCACGCCGGGCCACGCGGCCCGACGCCGCGCCTAATGCAGCTTCTCGAGTTCCGCCACCAGCGCCTCGTTGCTGCGCTGCGTGGGAATGTCGTGGACCTGCACGAACCGCACCACGCCCTGCTGATCCAAGATCACCGTGGCGCGGTTGGTGATGCCCTTCTCGGCCAGGTACAAGCCGAACTGCGACGCCACCGCGCCGCGCGGCTGAAAATCAGCCAGCAAAGGATAGCGAATCCCCATCTTCTCGGCGAAGGCTTTGTGCGACCACACGCTGTCCACGCTGATGCCCAGCACCTGCGCCTTGGCGTCTTCAAAGCTCCCCAGATCGTCGATAAAGCAGGCGTGCTCCCGGCTGCACACCGGGCTCCAGTCGAGCGGATAAAACGCCAGCACCACTTTCTTGCCGCGAAAGTCGCTCAGCTTGACCTCTTTCTGGTTCTGATCTTTGAGCGTGAAATCCGGGGCCGGCTGCCCCACTGCAATCGGCATTGCAATCTTCTCCTGTAGTTGTGAAAGGATGGCCTACAAATTCCAACTTACCACACCGCCGCCGCGATTTTCTCCAGCGCCCACCGCGGGGGTGCGCGACATAAGAATGGACGGTCTGCGAGTTGGGCTGGAATTGCGCCTTCTCTGAGTATATGCATATACTCAGAAGAGGAGGTGCCTTGTGTCTCAGTCTCTCGCCGACCTGGAGGCCGCACGCGCCAAGCT
>DASQHK010000577.1:0-1927 GCA_035632135.1 Bryobacterales bacterium | reverse complement strand
CGCTAACATGTGATCTGTCCGGTCCAATTCACACATGATCTGTCCGCTTTAGGGTTTTGGCGGTAGGAGAGGCTGGGGAGATGAGAAAGCCCCGGCAGTACTCGGCCGCCGAGATGGAGCGGATGATGAAACTACAAGATGTGCTGTTGAAGGCGATGGCCAAGAAGATGAGCTGGGCGGATGCAGCTGAGATCATCGGCATCAGCTGCCGGAGCATGCGTCGGTGGCGGGAGCGGTTGCAGGAGCATGGTTATTCCGGGCTGGCGGACCGGCGCAAAGGCAAGGCGAGCGGGCGGAGGGTGCCGCTGGCGACGGTAGAAGAGGTGCTGCGGCTCTACCAAGAGCAGTACCACGACCTGAATATGCGGCATTTTCAGGAGAAGCTGCGGGAAGGGCACGGGATAGGGTTGAGCTATACGTGGGTGCAGCAGGCGCTGCAGGGGGCGGGGCTGGTGGCGCGGCGCCGGAAACGCGGGCCGCACCGGCGCCGACGCCCACGCAGGCCCTTGCCGGGGATGTTGTTGCACATCGATGGGAGCAAACACCGCTGGTTGAACGATGAGCGCTGGCACGACCTGATCGTGATTCTGGACGACGCCACCAGCCAGATTTATTACGCGCAATTGGTGGAGGAGGAATCGACGCGAACGGTGATGGCAGCCTTGCGGGAAGTGATCCAGCGTGAGGGGTTGTTCTGTGCGCTGTACAGCGATCGGGGAAGCCACTTTTTCGTAACACTGAAGGCAGGTGAGAAAGTGGACAAACACCGGCTGACACAGGTGGGGCGAGCGATGCGGGAGTTGGGGATCAAGATGATTCCAGCTTACTCGCCCCAGGCGCGAGGCCGCTCGGAGCGCAGTTTCGGGACCTGGCAGGGGCGTTTGCCGCAAGAGTTGCGGCTGGCCGGAATCCGGGAGCTGGGAGCAGCCACCAGTTTCTGCGGGAGCGGTACATAGGAGAGTTCAATGCCAAGTTCAGCGTGCCGGCTGGGCAGAGAGGCACAGCGTTTCGGCGCTGCGGCCGGGTGGATCTGGAGTGGATTTTCACGGTGCAGACCGAACGGGTGGTAGCCAAGGACAACACGGTAGCGATCGGGGATCGGCTCTGGCAGATCGGCCGGACTCGGTTTCGCCACACCCTGGCTGGATGCACGGTGACCATCCATGAACACCTGGACGGGGCTGTGTCCATGCGTTACGGCCCGCATGTGGTGGGACGATTTGACGGCCAGGGGCAAATCCTGGAGCGGGCGGCAAAGCCGAAGCGCCGTGGAAAAGGCGGGAGCCTGGAAGGCGGCGAAAACCAAACCCAGGTTTTCACCGCCTCCCACACTCCCTTGGAAATCTCGCCTACCCCGCGAGATTCCCACTTTTCCACCGCGCCGACAACTATCAACTTTCTCCCCCAACCAAAATCAAAAGCCGGCGGGAGAGCAGCTTGAAAGCGGACAGATCACGTGTGAATAAAACCGGACAGATTGACGTGTTAACGACACAATCAAGTTGCGACCACAAAAATACACCGGGCGCAGAGCCGCGACCGTGAGGAAGCGGTCGTCAAATGGCCTTGGGAAGAACGTTTGATTATGGGCGCCGCGCGTCACGATGGCCGCAGATCGAGGGACAAAGCTTCCAGCCCGATCTGCTTCTGGATGTTGCGGCGCGCGAGGGCGTCCAGGGCATCGACGTGCTGAATCGCACGGCCAAGCCACTGAAAATCAACCTGGGCGGCCAGCGGCACCAGCTCCGAACGCAGATCCTCGTTGATAAGCGCTCCCGTTCCCAGCTTCAGGTGCAGCAGGTCTTGCAACAGGTCAAAGAGCGCGTCAAGCTGCCATTCCAGGCGCTCGTGCTTGCTGCGGCCAATGGCCTCTGTGTGGCGAATCACCTCGCCGAACGGCGCCCCGGTCGCGGCCCTTAGCAGCGTG
>DASQHK010000576.1:0-2872 GCA_035632135.1 Bryobacterales bacterium | reverse complement strand
GGGGCATTGACCCCGCAAGTCCAATCGGTTCAAATGAATACCTCGAGCAGCCCGATCTCGTTCTCGGTTTCTGCGGGCACTGCCGCCTGGCTCCAGATTGCGCCGGCAACCGGCCTGGTGATGCCGGGCGCGCCGGTCACCTTGCAGGTAACGGCAAATCCCAGCACGCTGCCTCCGGCCGCCGTGACTTCTCCCTACAAAGCGAAGATCACGGTCACGGCAACAGGCGCCACCAACAAAACACTGACTATTCCGGTGTATTTTGTGGTCACCTATCAGACACCTACCGTGACGGCTATCTGGCCCGGAATCGGCCAGGTGGGTGGACCGGCGACGACGGTCACAATCTTCGGCACGAATTTTGCGGCAGCCACGGTGGCGAAAATAGCCGCCACCACCCCGGTGGGGCTCAAAACGACATACTACAGCCCAACCGCCATCAGCGCTGTGATCCCGGCCCCGCAACTGGTTGCGGGTACGGATCTTACGATCTACGCCTCCAATCCGGCACCGGGCGGAGATTCGACCACAACCGTGGCTTTCACGTTCCATCAGCAAGTGGATGCCGTTGTGAGTGCAGCCAGTTACCTATCCGGCGGCGCCCCAGGAGATCTGGTGACGCTGTTCGGGCAAAATATCGGCCCGCCGGTCCCCTCGCTGCTGAGCGTTGCGGCCGGATTTGTGGTTACCACTACGCCCAGCGGCTTCACCGTGACGGTGGGCGCGTCGGCGGGTCCGCCGATCGTACCGGGATTTCTGGCTCCGATTGTCTATGCCAGCCAGAACCAGATCACGGTGCAGATCCCCTATGAGGTCACCCTGGGGCTGGGCCAGGCGATCCAGGTGACCAATGGAGGAGCCGTCAATGCCAGCGGCACTGTCGATGTAGCAGCCACAGCCCCTGGAATCTTCACGCTGGATAGCTCCGGCTCAGGCCAGGCGGCCGCGCTCAACCACGACGGCACGCTGAACTCCGGTAGCAATCCCGAAAAGATCGGGAAAGATGTAACACTCTACCTGACCGGCGAGGGCGATTACGCTGTCAGCATCAATCCTCGCACGGGTTTCGTCATGACCACGGCCGCTCTTGCCGCGCTCTGGCCGGCGCCTCTGCCCCTGCCGCTGAATCCGCCGCCGACGGTTACCATCGGCGGGAAAGCGGCCACAGTCGCTTACGCCGGACCCTTTGTGGGAGGGATGCTGGGAGTCTTACAGCTCAATGTGACCATTCCGGCTGGAATCACGACTGGAGCGGCCGTTCCGGTAGTAGTCACCATCGGAGGGGCCGATACGCACCTGCAAAACGTTACCATAGCGGCCAAACCGTAAGGACTCGTCCGGTTCGCGCTGAGGGCGCGGTACCCGCCTGTTATACTGGGAACGGCGTCCTTAATTATGAATAGCCGCGCGAAGTATTCGGTCGTCATCAGCTCGACCGTTCTGGTGCTCCTGCTTTTGCTGGGCTCCGTTTTGGGCAAGGGCACGTCGCCCGAAGGCCCCTACCGCCATCTCGGCGTCTACACCGAGGTTCTTTCACGGATCAAGAGCGAGTACGTCGAGGAACCCGACCTGAAGAGCGTCACGCTGGGAGCTCTGAACGGGCTGCTCGAGTCCATCGACCCGTTTGCGAGCTATCTCAACACGGATCAGTACAAGGAATACCTGAAACACAACGACGGCTATAAGGGCGATGTGGGCCTGATCCTTTCCAAGCGCTTCGGCTACATCGGGGTGGTCAGCGCCATTCCAGGCTCGCCTGCCGCCAAGGCCGGCCTCTCGACCGGCGACATGATCGAGACCATCAACAATGTAGCGACGCGCGACATGCCGCTGGCTTATGCCAGCCTGCTGCTGCGCGGCAATCCCGGCACGACGGTGGAGATCACCGTGCTGCGCCGGCGTCCCGAGCCTCAAAAACTGACGCTGACCCGAGCGGCGCTCAATCCGCCTTCGGTGATTTCGAAGATGATGGCCAACGAGGTTGGCTACGTCCGGCCGGAGACATTGAGTGCGGCTCGAGTGCAGCAGATCGCAGCCGATCTCCGTGACCTCCAGGCGAAGGGCGCGAAACGGCTGGTGCTGGACCTGCGGCAGTGCGCCGTCGGCGATCCGGAAGACGGCGTGGCGCTGGCGGACCTGTTTCTGGAGAAAGGCCTGGTCACTTATGTGCAAGGACAGCGCGTCGCCCGGCGAGATTTCAATGCGGAGCCGTCGAAGGTTGTCTGGAAACTGCCGGTCGTGGTGCTGACCAACCGCGGCACGGCGGATGGCGCCGAGATCGCGGCGGCGGCCCTGGAAGACAACAACCGGGCGCAGGTGGTTGGCGAGCGGACGTATGGCGACGCCTCGCTGCGGCGCGCGCTCACGATGGATGACGGGAGCGCGATCATTCTTTCGGTGGCGAAATACTACTCGCCCAGCGGCAAGGCCATTCAGGACACCGGTGTGACTCCGAACGAAGCCGTGCAGGAGCCAGAGCCACAGCTCGAAAGCGACGAGGACGATTCGAACCCCGAGCCGAACGAGCCAGAGCGCAAAGCGGGCGAGGACGCCATTCTGAAGCGGGCGATCGAACTCCTCAACAAGTAGGCTATCCAGAGTCAATAGCAGCAGTTAACGTTATCCGCACTTACGTGGCGAGCGTGTGACAACTTGTCACAAGCCCGCCGCAGTGGCCGTACGAGTCCTCCTCTAAGCTGCTTATTTTCAGTTGCGGTATTTCCCACGCGGTTGGTACAGGGATTGCCTTACCCAACCCCGGCAACATGATCCAGCGTCTAGCATCCGTTCTCTCCGGTGCTGTCTCCTTTCCGCGGGCGTTTATGTTGCTGCTTCCATCGCCCGCACTAGCTCCGAAGCTGCCCCAGGCAGC
>DASQHK010000575.1:0-1536 GCA_035632135.1 Bryobacterales bacterium | reverse complement strand
TGCACGTTCATGCCGAACTCCACGACATTGAGAAACGCCTGGGTTAGCGTCTGCGGAATGGTATCGCCGCCGGGCGTGTTCCACGCGAGAAACGGCTTCCCGTCTTTCAAGGCCATCGCCGGAATGGCTCCCTGCCGCGTTCGCTTGCCGGGCGCGATCACATTGATGTCAGCCGCATCCAAGCCGAAATACGAGCCGCGATTGTTGAGCAGGAAACCGGCTCCATCCACCACCATTCCGCTGCCGAATCCTCCGTTCACGCTGTGCGTCACGCTCACTACGTTTCCCCAGCGGTCGGCAATCGAAAACGAGGACGTTTGCTCGCCATCGGCCCGCAGGTCCCGCGCCACGGCCGCAACAGGCTTGCCCGGCTCGTGATATTGAATCGTATGCCCCGCCAGGATGGCCTTACCGGCGCGCGGGTCGCCCGGCGGCGCGACGCCAGTGATGGCGCGGTCCATTTTGATCAGCCCTCGCCGCAGGGCCGCATAGGGTCTTGACAGCAGTTGCTCGATGGGAGCGTCGCGCGCAAAGCGCGGGTCGGTGATGTAAGGGTAGCGGTCGGCAAATGCCAGCTTGAACGCTTCGGTCAGCACGTGCAGATAGGCAGGGGTGTTGTGGCCGAGCTTCTGGAGGTCGAAACCCTCCAAAATGTTGAGCGCCATCAGCATGACGATTCCGCCGGAATTCGGAGGAACCTGGTAGACCTCGTAACCCCGGTAGTGAATCCGAATCGGCGCGGTCTCTTCTGCCTGGAACTCTGCCAGGTCGTTCTGACGGATAAGACCTCCGGCGCGCTCGTGGTAGCGGGCTATCTTGTTCGCGATCTCTCCTCGATAGAACGCATCCGCCCCTTTTTCCGCGATCGTCGAGAGGGTGCTCGCCAGATCGCGCTGCACCAGCCAGTCGCCGATCCCGGGAGGCTTGCCGCCGGGAAGGAATATCTTCGCGGAAGTGTCCCAGCGGGCCAGCAAGTCTCGCGACCGCCGAAAATTTCCCGCGCCCCAAGCGCTCACCGCATAACCCTGCGAGGCAACTTCGATCGCGTCGGCCAGCAGGAAACGGTAGTCTTTCGTTCCATACTTTTTGAGCAGAACGTCGAATCCACCGACGGCCCCGGGAACTGACGTCGAGTAGGGACCATCGGGCGGCACGCTGCCAACCTTCGCCTGGTAGAACTCGCGCGTGGCGAGTTTCGGAGCACCCCCGCTGCCGTTGACCACGATGACACGGTCCAGACTCTTGATGTAGGCGAGCAGGAACCCGTCTCCACCCAGGCCTGCCTCGCTGGGCTCCGTCACCGCAGTCATGTAGAAGACGCTCACCGCTGCGTCCACCGCGTTGCCGCCGTTCTGCAATACGCGTAGACCCGCGAGCGCCTGCAACGGGTGCTCGGCGGCGACCATGCCGTTCTTGCCCATCACAACGGGCCGCCAGGTCGGTGCGCCGGCCCCACTTTGCGCCCAAACCTCTTCGCCTAAGGTAAGGATCGACATAGCCATGAGAAGCCAGGTTCGCATGGGGAGAGTGCTGCTG
>DASQHK010000574.1:0-3145 GCA_035632135.1 Bryobacterales bacterium | reverse complement strand
CGTCGGGCCGCGCCCCGACGGCACGATTCAGCCCGAGTTCGCCGACCGTCTCCGCCAGGTGGGCGCCTGGCTCAAAGTCAACGGCGACAGCATCTACGGCACGCGCGAAGGCCCCATCCCTCCCGCCGACTGGGGCGTCACCACACAGAAGGGCAACAAGGTCTACGTCCACATCCTCAACAACGATGACAACGCCTTGGCGCTCCCTAAGCTTCCCTCCAGAGTCGCCGGCGCGGCGCTCCTCAGTGGTTCCAAAGTGGCTTTGGCCCAAACTCCCGAAGGCATGGTCTTGAAACTGGATCCCGCGGCCCGCGACCCCTACGACACCGTCGTCGTCCTCGATCTGCCGTGAGAAACGCCGCCTCCCTCCTCGCTCTATTCGCTCTCCTTCCAGCCTGGGCTTGGCCGCTGGCGGCGCAGCGGCTCCGCGTCACTGAGACCGCCGGCATTCGCCGCTTCAGCTATCCGGTGACCGCCACGCTCACCGCCCCCGGCCAGTTCCGGGTCCTCCAGGACGGGCACGCCGTCCCCGCGCAGTTCCGCGGCCGCGAGTTCGACTTCAACGTGTCGCTCGGCCCGTACGAGTCTCGCGAATACACACTGGAGCCAGAGGCCTCGCCCGTGCTCGACCGCCCCGTCATAACCGAGCAAGCCGGCGACTTCGACGTGAGCTTCACGTCCTCCCTCCGCTTCAGCGTCTCCCGCACGCTCGCGGGCTTCCTCGCCTCGGTTCAAGCGCCGCGCTGGGACTACCTCCGCCCCGGCTCCGCCGGCCTGATCCTGCGTGCCCGCGACGGGTCCACGCACCGCCTCGCCGCCTCCTCCGCCCGCATCCTCAAGGACGGCCCCCTGGCCGCGGCCCTCGAGTTCACCGCGAGCGGCCCGGCCGGCGCCGCCTCGACCATTCGCCTCGACTTCCCCCGCTCCAAGTCCTGGGTCAGAGTCACCTGGTCCGTGTCCGACCCTTCCGCCCAGATCGCCGCCCTGGGTCTCGACCTCAACCTGAATCTCAGCAATCCTCCGGCTCTGGTCGACTTCGGCGCCGGCTCGCTGGTCTACACGCCGCTGAAGCCCGGGCAGTCCGCCGCGCTGGTCGCCGGCCCCCAGTCTTGGCGCGTCCTGGTCGCGGGCGAACCTTATGTCTCAGCAAAGCAGGGCCGCGCCGAAGGCTGGGCGCACGTCATGGACCGCGACCGCGCCACCGCCGTTGCCATTGCCGGTTTCGGCTCGCAAAACGGCCGGATCGAAGTCGCCTCCGACGGCCGCTTGCAAATCTGGCGAGAGGGTACGATCCCCCTCACCTTCTGGCTGCACTTCGTCACGATGCCCATCCAGATCGGCGCCGCCACCAGCCCGCAATCCATCCTCGCGCCGCTGCAGGTGGAGTGGCTGCCCGCGCACTGATCAAAATCGTGGTGCTTCCCTGAATCCACCGACCCGCGCTACCCTATCGACTTATGGACCCGCAAGAACTCCGCTCCAAGCTTCACGGCGTCATCGGCTTCCCCGTCACGCCCTTTAATGCCGACCACTCGCTTGACCTGCCGGGCCTCCGCCGCAACGTCGAGTTCCTGCTCAAGCACCCGATCGCGGCCCTGGTCGCCGCCGGCGGCACCGGCGAGTTCTATTCGCTCACGCCCAACGAGCACCGCTCCGTAGTCGAAACCACCGTATCCGCCGCCGCGGGCAAAGCTCCCGTCATCGCCGGCGTCGGCATCGGCGCCACGCTCGGCGCCGAGATGGCCCGCTCGGCCGAGGCCGCCGGCGCTCACGGCATTCTGATGCTGCCTCCGTATTACGTGAACGCCCACGAAGACGGCCTGCTCGAGTACTACTCCGGCATAGCCGCCGCCACCACGCTCGGCTGCCTCATCTACACCCGCGACTGGGTGGTGCTCTCTTCGGCCATGGTCGAGCGCCTGGCAGCGAAAATCCCCAACCTGGTCGCCCTCAAGGACGGGCAGGGCGACATCCGCGCCCTCCAGCGCATCATGGCCCGCTCCGGCGACCGCCTCGTCTGGATCGGCGGCATCGGCGACGACCTCGTGGCCGGCTACTACGCCCTCGGCATCCGCTGCTACACCTCCTCCATCGCCAACATCGCCCCGCGCCTCTCGATGCAACTGCACGAGCGCGCCTCGGCCATCGACGCCGCCTCCCTCACCCGCCTTATGTCCAACTACGTCATACCGCTCTACAACATCCGTGCCCGCAAGCGTGGCTACGAGGTCAGCGTCATGAAAGCCGCCATGCACGTCCTCGGCATGGCCGCCGGCCCCGTCCGGCCCCCGCTGCCCTCCATCCGCGCCGAAGAAGAAAACGAGGTGCGCTCACTGATGGACCGCTACAAGCCCGTCCTGTCGCCGTACTGATATGCTCGAAGCTTTCCTCCGCGACCTCCGCTTCGGCCTCCGCACGCTCTCCAAGTCTCCCGGCTTCTTCGCCCTCGCCGTGCTCTCGCTCTCGCTCGGTATCGCCGCCACCACGGCCATGTACAGCGTCGTCTACGCCGTCATCCTCCATCCGTTCCCTTACAGGGACGTCGCCACGCTGAAGGCCGTCAAGCTCTGGAGCCCCGCCCAGCGCGGCTGGCGCGACTACTACACGCCCGACCAGTTTCTCGAAATCGCCGGGCGCAACTCCATTTTCGAAGCCGTCATCGCCTCCACCGTCAGCGACGTTCTGTGGACCGGCCAAGGCGAGCCGCAACGCCTCCGCGGCAATCACGTAACTACCAATACCTTCGAAGTCCTCGGCGTCCCTCCCCTCCTCGGCCGCCCCATCACTCCCGCCGACGGCGCTTCCGACGCCGCCCCCGTCTGCGTCCTCGGCTACAAGTTCTGGCAGCGCCAGTTTGGCGCCGATCCCTCCGTCCTCGGCCGCCAGCTTCAGCTCAACGGCAAGGTCCGCACCATCATCGGCGTCATGCCGCGCCCCTTCATGTGGCGCGGGGCCGACGTCTACATCCCCACCGTTTTTCACCGCGGCCAAATCGAAGAGGGCGTCAATTCCGCCCACCTCCTCGGCCGTCTGAAACCCGGCGTCACCGAGGCGCAGGCCGAGGCCGACCTCCACCCCATCTTCGAGGACCTCCAAAAGCAGCAGCCCGCCCAGTTCCCTGAGGTCTGGCGCATCAGCCTCATCG
>DASQHK010000573.1:0-13718 GCA_035632135.1 Bryobacterales bacterium | reverse complement strand
GGAGGCGTAGCGGGGATCGCCGGCGAGATCAGGCCTGTCGATTGCCCGGCACAGGGCCGCCCAGAGCTTGTCACTGGCGGCGGCGATGGCGATGTCGCGGTCGGCGGTAGAAAATGTGCGGTAGGGAACGATGGTGTTGAAAGCCGTGCCCAGGGGGCCGGGGACCACGCCGGAGCCAAGGTAGTTGGCGAAGTTCGATCCCATCGCCGAGATGAGTCCGTCGAGCATGGAGACGTCGATGAACTGGCCCGCGCCGGTGCGCTCACGAGCGTGCAGGGCCATGAGAATGCCGATGGCGGCGAACATGCCGGCGGTGATGTCGGCGACGGAGTGGCCGCAGCGGACCGTCTCGCCGCCGGCGACGCCGGTGGTGCTGATGAGGCCGCTCGCGGCTTGCAAGATCAGGTCCATGGCGGGCAGGTCGCGCGAAGGGCCGTCCTGGCCGTAGCCGGAGATGGAGCAGTAAATGAGGCGCGGGTTGCTCGGGCGGACTTGCTCGAAGCCGAGGCCCAAGCGCGCGAGGCTGCCGGGGCGAAAATTTTCGACGACGACATCGACTTTTTCGATGAGGCGACGCGCGAGAGCGAGGCCCTGCGGCTTTTTCAGGTCGATCGAGAGGCCCAGCTTGTTGGGATGGAGGCCGAGGAAATACGAGGATTCGCCGCCGGTAAACGGCGGCCCCCAGGCGCGGCCCATCTCGCCCGCGCCGGGGGGCTCGAGCTTATAAACGCGTGCGCCGTAGTGAGCGAGCAGCAGCGTGCAATAGGGGCCGGCGAGCGCGTGAGACAGATCGAGAACTTTGAGGTCGTCGAGCGGATAGCGCATCGCAAGTCCGCATGATAGCGTGAAAGGAAGCGCGAGGCCAAAGCTGCGGCTATGTCGAGGCACACCAAAATCGTTTGCACGCTGGGGCCGTCTTCCAATTCGCCGGAGCTGATCGAACGGCTACTCGAGGCCGGCATGGACGTGGTGCGGCTGAACTTCTCGCACGGCACGCACGAGGACCACGCTGCGACCATCGGGCGGGTGCGGGAAAAAGCGGCGGAGAAGCACCGGTTTGTTCCCATCGTGGCCGATTTGCAGGGGCCGAAGATCCGCACGGGGAAGCTGGATGGCGGCGGGCCGGTGGAGCTGGTCGCCGGCAGCCGGATCCGGCTGGTTCCGGAGGGCGGCTCGGACGGCGCGACGGGGACTGCCGATCGCCTGGGCATCGACTACCGGGAGCTGGCGCGGGCGGTGCGCCCGAGCGACCGGATTCTGCTGGCGGACGGGGAGATCGAGCTGCGAGTGGAGGAGTTGAGCGGCGTGGACGTGGTCTGCACGGTGGTGAACGGGGGCCCACTCGGCGAGCGCAAGGGCGTGAACCTGCCGGGGGTGGCGCTGGCGCTGCCGTCGCTCGCCGAGCACGACAAGGCGGACCTGCAGTTTGCCCTCGCGCACAAGGCGGATTACATCGCGCTGTCGTTTGTGCGCGAGCCGCGCGACCTGCGGCTGGCGAAGAACCTGATCGAGTGGGCGGGAGCGGGCACGCCGGTGATCGCCAAGCTCGAAAAGCCGGAGGCGCTGGAGCACCTGGACGAGATTCTGGAGGTTGCCGATGGGGTGATGGTGGCGCGGGGCGACCTGGGGGTGGAGATGCCGCCGGCGCAGGTGCCGATCGAGCAGAAGCGGATCATCGCGCGGGCGGCGGCGCTGCGCAAGCCGGTCATTACTGCGACCCAGATGCTGGAATCGATGATCACGAGTCCGCGGCCGACGCGGGCGGAGGCGAGCGACGTGGCCAACGCGGTTTTCGACGGCTCGGACGCGGTGATGCTCTCCGGCGAGACGGCGGTGGGGCGCTACCCGGTGGAGGCCGTGCGGATGATGGCGGAGATCATCGAGCGCGCCGAAAACTCGGAAATCTGGGGCGCTTACGCGCTCGCCGCGGCGGGCGCGGCGGACAAACCGGTGGCCCTGTCGGACGCGGTGGCCCAGACCGCCGTTTCGCTTTCCGCCAAGCTGGGCGTCAAGCTGCTCGTGGTGTACACGGAGAGCGGGTACACGGCGCGGCTGGTGTCGAAGCACCGGCCGGCGTGCACGATCCTGGGGCTGTCACGCCATGGCGACGTCTGCCTGCAAATGGGGCTGCTGTGGGGCGTGCGGCCACACCACGCGCGCGAAATCGCGGATCTGGATCAGCTTGTGCTGTCGGCGGAAGCGATTGCCGTGGGCGAAGGCCTGGCCGCGCGCGGCGACTGGATGTGCCTGGTGGCCGGCACGCCGTTCTCGGTGCCGGGGAAAACAGACCTCATCAAGCTGCACCGCATCGGGCACCCTTCGCACTGAGAAGCGGCGCGGAGGCGCCGGCGGCGGCGGCCCGCCGGCCCAATCCAAGCTGATAAACTGAAGCCATTATGAGGAGAAGAACGCTGCATGGGGCGCGGTGGAGGCTGCTGGCGGGAGTTCTGCTGACCGCGCTGCTGTTTTCCAAGTCATTAGATATTATTACTACTATAGCGGGTAACGGCACGCTGGGGTACAGCGGAGACGGGAAACTGGCCACGCAGGCGCAGTTCACGTTTCTGATCGGCGACCCGAGCACGGGGCTCGAAGATTACGTGCACCCGGCTTTCGATGCGGCCGGCAACCTGTACATTCCCGACCAGGGCAACGACCGGATCCGGATGATCGCGCCGAACGGCATTATCACCACGGTGGCGGGCAGCGGGCAGACCGGCTTCAACGGAGACAGGGGACCGGCCACGCAGGCCTCGCTGCACTCGCCCAACGCGACGCTGGTAGACGCGGCGGGAAACCTCTACTTCACGGACCAGGACAATCACCGCGTGCGCAAGGTCGATACCAGCGGCAACATCACGACGGTGGCGGGCGACGGCGACCTGTACGCCGAGCCGGGCAACGGCAATGGCGGGCCGGCGACGTCGGCGGGGCTGAACGCTCCGGCCGGGCTGGCGCTGGACGCGGCGGGGAATCTGTACATTTGTGATACCTACAATACCGAGGTCCGCAAGGTAAAGCCCGACGGCACGATCGTCCCGTTCGCCGGCAGCGGCCAGCACAGCTACGGGGGCGACGGCGGGCCGGCGGTGTATGCGGCGATGGATTTCCCCGCCGGGATCACGGCGGACGCGGCCGGCAATGTGTACATCGCCGATCAGCACAACGACCGCATCCGCAAAGTCGACACCAACGGTATTATTACTACTATAGCCGGCAACGGCGAGCAGGGCTATTGCGGCGACGGCGGGCCGGCGGTGAAAGCGTGCCTGAACTACCCTTCCGACATCGCGTTTGACGCGGCCGGGAACATGTACATCGCCGACGAAGACAACAACGTGGTGCGAAAGGTGACGCCGGACGGCACGATCACGACGGTGGTGGGGTCGAGCGGGCAGGGCTACGGAGGCGACGGGGGCCCGCCACTGCTGGCGGCGCTGAATCGCCCGAGCGGGCTGGCCTTCGACAAGCAAGGCAATCTCATCATCGTCGATCAGTACAACTACCGGATCCGGAGAGTGACGTTCAACGCGCCAGTGCTGGCGGCTTCGCCGGGCAGCCTGGCGTTTGCGGCAACGGCCGGCGGCGCGGCTCCGGCGGCGCAGACCTTCAGCGTTGCAAACTCCGGAGGCGGGACGATCAGCTACACGATTACCAGCGATCAGCCATGGCTGGCGGCGACGCCGGGCTCGGGCACGGTGACGGCAAGCTCGCCGGCGACCATCACGGTGACGGTAAACATTGCCAGCCTCGCGCCGGGCAGTTACACCGGGACGCTCAGCGTAGCGGCTTCCGGCGTGTCGCGCAGCCCGCAGACCGTCGCGGTGACGCTGACCATGCAGCCGATGGCGTTGCCCGCGCCTGTATTTACGAGCGCGGGCGTCAAACACGCGGCGAGCTTCGTGCTGGGTCCGGTGGCCCCGGGCGAGATCGTTTCCATCTTCGGCTCAAACCTCGGCCCGGCGGCGGCGGTCATGGCGCAGCTTGATCCGGCCACGGGGCGGCTGGCCAGCACGCTCGGCGGCCTGACGGTGACGTTCAACGGCTTGCCGGGCGCGCTCTTCTTTGGGGGCCAGAACCAGATCAACGTGGAGGCGCCTTATGAGCTGGCCGGCGGGGCCGGAGGCCTGCCTGCTTCCGTGAGTATTGTTGTGAGGTATGCGGGAATGTCGAGCGCGCCCGTCAGCGTTCCGATGGCGGCGGCCGCGCCAGGCCTCTTCACGGTGAACGCCCAGGGAACGGGCCAGGCGGCGCTGCTGAACCAGGACTCTTCTCCCAATTCCGCCTCGAACCCGGCGGCGCGCGGGAGCGTGGTGCAAATCTTCCTGACGGGGCAGGGGGCGACGAACCCATCGGCAGTGACGGGCCAGTTGCCGCAGCCGCCGTTTCCGGCGCCGGCGCTGCCGGTCGCGGTGCAGATCGGCGGCATCTTCACACGCACCACGTTTGTCGGGCTGGCGCCGGGGCTGGCGGGTCTGTTGCAGGTGAACGCTGTGGTGCCGGACGAGGCGTCGCCAGCCGGCAACGTGCCGCTGCAGGTTACGGTGGGCTCGGCGCTCAGCCAGCCGGGGGTGACTCTGGCGGTGAAGTGACCGGTTCCGCAGGGCTGGCCGCAGCCGGCTTTGCCAGGGCCGCAAGATCGTCTGGCGAGCCGTTGAAGCGGTCGAGGTCGACGTTGCCGCTGACGCCCTCCACGCGGCCGGTCTGCGAGTATTGCCAGAAAGTCCAACGGGACCAGCCGCCGGGAAGAGCGGGCTGCGGAGCCGCGGTGTAGTGGGCGATCCACAGCGGGTAGTTCGCCAGATCGCCGGGGTCGCCCAGGTTTTGCTGCACCCAGCCGCGGCGGGTGTAAACGACGGGCCGGATTCCGAGGGCCTGCTCGACCTGCTGCAGCCACGCAAGCGCCAGCGGAAGGCGCTGATGGATGGGAAGGGCGGCCCACTCGTCGGGGCCGGCCCCGCTTCTTGCCTCTTCGAGATCGAGCATGGGAGGCAGATCGCCAGCCTCGAGGCTCGGGAGCAGGGAAAGAAACTGCTCCGCTTGCGCTTGTACGGAGGCTGCCGGCCGGAAGAAGTGATAAGCGCCGCGCGTGATGCCGGCGTCTCGCATGGCCTCCCAGTTGTTGGCGAAGCGAGGGTCGGGCCCGTGGAGGCCGTCCGAGGCTTTGGCGTAAGCGAAAATGATGCCGGTACCGGCGACAGTCGGCCACTGGATGGCGCCCTGGTAGTGGGAAACGTCGATACCGGCCAGCGACGGCCCGGCAGGCGTTGTGGTGGCTCCCGCCATGGGCTCCCCATTCTAGCAGCCCGGAGACACAACCCCTCCTATCGGGGGCCCGGAGTTTGCGCCAGCCCCGCCGGCGTGCGTTTACCGACGCGAGGCGCCGGCCAGCGCCGCCTCCACGGTCTCGTAGACCGGGAACAGCGAGTCGAGGCGCGTGATCAGCAGTGAATAGAGCACGCGATTGGAAGGCGCCGCCAGGGTCAGCCGCGCTCCCATCCGCCGCGACGTCGTCAGGCACTCCACCAGGAAACCGATGCCGGCGCTATCCATGTCGGGAACGTGCTGCAGATCGAAGATGAAATCCCGAGCGCCTTCCTCCATCGCAGCACGGAACTCCTCGTAGCGCTGCTCGTTCTCCGGGCCGTAGGTCAGCCTGCCGCTGAAAGCGAAGATCCGTGGAGGACCGGCCACACCGGCAGGGCTTCGTTGGGCGACAATGTCTCCGCTAGTCATAAAAAACTCTTCCATGAATCCAGTGACGCCAGGGGCGGCTTTGTTTCACCCGGGGGCCAGTTTTTTCGGCGGAGGCTGGAGCGCTACCATAGCCCTGAAGAGCATGGCGCTGACACCTAAGCAGCGGGAGGCGGTGGAGAGCTGGAACCGGGGCGACGTGTGCGTGGTGGCGGGGCCGGGGTCGGGCAAGACGCGGGTGCTGGTGGAGCGTTTCCAGTGGCTGGTGGAAAAGCGCGGCGTGCCGGCGCAGCGGATTCTGGCCATCACCTTCACCGAGAAGGCCGCCACGGAAATGCGCCGGCGGCTGGTGGAGGCGTTTCCGGCGGGGAGCACGACGCGCCAGGAGGTGGAACGGGCCCATATTTCGACCATCGACGCCTTCTGCGCCAAGCTGCTGCGGGAGAACGCCATCGACGCCGAAGTCGATCCGGAGTTTCGCGTGCTCGACCAGTGGGAAGCGGACTTCGAGCTGCGGCAGGCGATTGAGGAGACGCTCGAGCGGGAATACGGCCGGCGGCCGGAGCGGGCGCGGGAATTTCTGCTGCGCTTCGGCTCGCGCGACGTGTACGGCAGCCTGTTCGGCCTCTACCTGGCGATTCGCTCGGCGGGGGTGAGCGTGGAGGAGGCCGGGCGCATCACAGGAGCGCAGCTACCGGCGCGGCAGCGGTGGCAGGCCCTGCTCGAAGCCTATGAGCAATTGGCAACGCTGGGCGCGAGTGGGTGGAACGAGAAGCAACGGCGGGCGCTCGACCAGGCGCTCGAGATGCGCGCCCGGCTGCGCGAACTCGCCGCGCAGCCCTTCGGCGCCGAGCACTTCGCCGCGCTGGGAGAGATTGGGTTCAACCTGGGGAGCTTCAAGCTTGGCAGCGAACAGCGCGAGATGTTGCGCAAGATCAAGGAGGAACTGGCGCCGGCCTGCCAGGCGGCGCTGCTGCTCGAAGTCAATACGGAGGCGCGCCGGTGGTTTCTGGAGATGCTGGCCGGAGCGGAGCGGCGCTATCGGGACGAGAAAAGACGGGCCAGCGCCCTCGATTACGCGGACCTGGAGGAGGCCGCCATCCGGCTGCTCGAAAAGACCGGCCGGCGAGTGGCGGCGAGTTTTGATTTTGTCCTGATGGACGAGTTCCAGGACACCAATCCGCTCCAGGCGAAGCTGGCCGAGTTGCTGCGGAGCAGGGACAACTTCTTCGCGGTGGGGGACATCAACCAGTCGATTTACGGGTTTCGGCATGCCGACCCGGAGGTGTTCCGCGAGTACCGCGACCGGACCGAGCGGGGCGGCGGCCACATCGTAACGCTGGTCGAAAACTTTCGGAGCCGGCAGGGGGTGCTGGACGCGGTGCGGACGATCATGGCGGGGGCGGAAGGCGTCGAGCCGCGGGAACTGGTCGCGAAGAGCGAGTTTCGGCCGGACGCGGGCCCATGCCTGGAAGTCCTCGGCGTGCAGGCGGGAGATGGCGACGAGGCGCTGAAGCTGGAGGCGAAGTACGTGGCGGCGCGGATCCAGGAGCTGTGCGGAACCCTGGAGCTTCAGACCGGACCGGCGCGGTACCAGGATTTCGCCGTGCTGCTGCGCACCACGGTCAACGTGCGGGTGTTCGAGCGCGTGCTGCGCGCATGGGGCGTGCCTTGCCAGGTGAGCGAGGGGCGGGGCTTTTACGAGATGCGCGAGATCGTCGACCTGATACAGTTTCTGCGCGCGTTACTGAATCCGCTCGATGAGATCAGCCTGGCCACCGTGCTGCGCTCGCCGCTGGCGGGCGTAAGCGACGAGACGCTGGTGCGGCTGAAACTCGCCGGCGGGTCGCTGATGGAGGGGATCCGGCGCGGGGCGGGCGGCGTGCCGACTGGGGAGACGCAGAAGCTGGAGCGCTTTCGCGCGCTGCTCGATCGCTACCGCGCGGAGCGCGACGAAGTCCCGCTCGACCGGCTGCTGGGGCGGCTGCTCGCCGAGACGGGCTATGAGGCGTGGCTGCTCGAGCAGCCGGGCGGCCTCCACATGTCGGCCAATGTTCGCAAGCTGCTCGCGCTGGCACGGCGCTTCCATGCCGGGGGGCTGGCCGGGCTGCAGGCGTTCGTCGATCGGGTGGAAGCGCTCGAGCGGGACGAGGTGCGCGAAGCCGAGGCGGAGCCGCCGGAGCAGACCGCCGATGCTGTGCGGCTGATGACGGTTCACGCCGCCAAGGGGCTGGAGTTTCCGGTGGTGTTTCTGCCGGCCATCAACCGGCCGCCGCGCCGAGACTCCGATCCCGTTTCGTTTTCTGCCGATCTCGGCGTGGGGATGTGCTGGCGCGATCCGGCCGCGGGCGAGGTGGAGAAGGACGCCATCGCCGAGGCCATTGCCGCCGACCGCAAGCTGCACAACCGGGAAGAAACGCAGCGGCTGTTTTATGTGGCGATGACGCGGGCCAAGGAGCGGCTGGCTCTGAGCGCCTCGTTCGGGGGCACGGTGCGCGTGGAGCAGTGGGCCAAGAACCTGGCGGAGAATCTGGACATCGACTGGGGCCGGATCGACAACGAGATACATGAGGTCACGCTGCGAGGTATCCCGGCCCGGCTGCTGCAGACGAGCCAGGATCTGCTGGCATTTGCAGGGCCGGCGCCGGAGGCGGCCGAAGCGCCGGCCGTTACCTGGGTGGAGCGGGCGGCGGCTGAGGAGCAGGCCGATACGGCGGTGACGGCCAGCGCGGTGAGCCTGTTCGCGGTTTGCCCGCGAAAATACTACCTGTCGCGCTATCTCGGCTTCGACGCCGCGAGGGCGGGAGGGACCGCCGCGGCCGGGGAGGACGACGCGCCGCCGCCCGAGCGCGACGAGATGGATGCAAGCGAATTCGGCCGGCGCGTCCACGCGCTGCTGGCGGGCGCGAGGCCGCGCGAGCAGGCCGATCGGGAGGCGCTGCGGCTGGTGGAGAACTTCGAGTCGAGCGCATGGGGGCGGCGGGCGGCGGCGGCCTCGCGCGCCGAGCGGGAGCAGGATTTTCTGATTTCGCTCGGCGGGCGGCTGCTGCGCGGGCAGATCGACCTGTGGTTCGAACAAGGCGGAGAAATCGTTGTGGCCGACTACAAGACCGATGAAGTGACAGCGAGCGAGGCGGCGGGGCGGGCCGGCGAATACGAGCTTCAACTGCGCCTTTACGCTCTGGCGGTGGAGCGGATCACCGGCGCGCGGCCGCGGCGCGCGGTGCTCTATTTCCTGCGGCCGAACGTGGCGGTGGAGATCGCTCTCGACGAAGCGTCGCTCGCCGCGGCGCAGGCAAAGGTGGAGGAGCTGTTTCAGGCGCAGTCGCGCGTGGACTTCCCGCTGCGCGCCGGCAAGCACTGCTTCCGCTGCCCGCATTTTCGCGGCATCTGCCCGGCGCAAGTGCCGGCCCCGGCGCAGGCGGCCGCGCGGCCGGCGTAAGGGCCCGATTCGTCGCGGGTCGCGCCCGGCAATCACGTTACAATAGGTGCAGCGTGCGGAACCTTTTGCTCTCGATTTCGCTTTGTTTTTGCCTCGCCCTGCCGCTCGGGGCGGTGGAGTTCCTGCCGCTGGGGCAAGTGAAGCCGGGCATGAAGGGCGTGGGCCGCACGGTGTTTGCGGGCGAGAAAATCGAAGAGTTCCAGGTGGAAATCCTCGGCGTGCTGGAGAACATCGGGCCGCGGCAATCCATCATTCTGGCGAAGCTCTCCGGCGGCCCGCTGGCCAAGACAGGAGTGCTGGCGGGCATGAGCGGCAGCCCGGTTTACGTCGGCGGGAAGCTGGTGGGGGCGCTGGCGCTGGGCTTTCCGTTCGCCACCGAAGCGATCGCCGGCATCCGGCCGATTGCGGAGATGGTGGAGACGTTCGAGCAGCGCGCGGAACCGCCGCCGGCGGCGCGGCGGGCTAAGATCGAAACGGTGGACACGGCCTCCGGCGCCGGCCTGGAGCGCTGGATTCCGCCGCACGAAACGGAACTGCTGCCGCTCGGGCCGGAATGGACGGCCGCGCAGCCGCAGATGATTCCGATCGCCACGCCGGTGCATTTCGGCGGCTTCACCGCCCGCGCGCTCGAGGCCTTCGGACCGGCGCTGCGCCGGCTAGGTCTGGAACCGATGCAGGGAGCGGGCGGCTCGGGCAGCTCCCTTTCGAGCCGGCTGGGCGATCCCAAGACGCTGCAGCCCGGGTCGATGATCAGCGTGGGACTGATTCGCGGCGACCTCAACGTCAACGCCGACGGCGCCGTCACTTACATCGACGGCAACAAGCTGTACGCCTTCGGCCACCGCTTCCTCGCCTCCGGCCCCACCGAGATGCCGTTTATGAAGGCGTCGGTGATTGCGCTGCTGCCCAACCTGGCCAGCTCCTTCAAAATCTCGAGCGCCGAGGAGCTGATGGGGACGATCCGGCAGGACCGCAACACCGGGATTTTCGGGCAGCTCGGCGCGCGGCCGCATATGATTCCCGTGGACCTGAACGTCTACTCGAGCCGCAGCGGCAACCACCGCTACCGCATGGAGGTGGTCAACGACCAGTTCCTCTCGCCGTTTTTGCTGCAGATGGCAGTGTTCACGAGTATTGATGCGACCGAGCGGGAGCTGGGGGCTTCGACGTTCCGGGTGCGGGGACGCATCGACCTCGGCCAGGGGCGGCCGGCGGTGAAGCTCGACAACATCTACGCCGGCGAAACCAGCATTGCTATGAGCGTGGCGCTGGTGACGGCGGCGCCGATGGCCTACGTGATGCAAAGCGGATTCCGGGACCTGCGGGTCGAGGGCGTCTCGCTCGATATTCTCTCTCTGGACGAGAAAAAACAATTGCGGCTGGAAAGGGTTTGGGCGTCCAAGCCGGAGGCCAAGCCGGGCGAGCAGATCGAGCTGGCGGCGGCGCTGCGGGGCGAGGACGGCCGGGAAATCGTGAAGAAAGTCCCCTTCCAGATTCCGGCGTCGGTGGCGCCCGGGGCGCTCAACATCACCTTCGCCGACGGGAACTGGATGAACCTGCTCGATCAGAGCGCGCCGGCCGCGCGGCAAGCTTCGAGCGGGGCGCAACTGGTGCGCGCCATCAATCGCCTGCGCCGCAACAACAACCTGTACGTGCGCGTGTGGCGGCCGGACCGCGGCTTCGAGCTGGAGGGCGAGCAACTGCCTTCGCCGCCGGCGTCGCTCAAGAACCTGCTGGGCGCCGCGCCCTCCGGCGGCGGAGGCATTACCAATACATGGATCGCGACTCTGGCCGAAATGGAGATGGACGGCCTTGAAACGGTGGTTTCGGGGACGGAGACGATCCGCGTGACGGTGAAAGAATGATCCCGCGCCGCCTGCTGCCGCTGATTTTCTGCTCATCGCTCGCCGCCTCTACAACCGGCGTCTGGGAGATGAGCACCTACAAGGATTTTATCGCCGGCACGTTCACCAATGTCTCCTTGAGCCGCGAGGGGCGGCTGCTGGCGGGGCCGGAGATGAAAACGGTTTTTGCTTCTGAGCAGCCGCTGGTGTGGTCGCTCGCGCGGGGCGCCGACGGCGCGGTTTATCTCGGCACCGGCCACCAGGGCCGCGTGTACCGCGTGGATCGCGGCGGCAAGAGCGCTTTATTCTGGGAGGCGACCGAGCCGGAGGTGTTCGCGCTGGCGGCCGGGCCGGACGGCGATCTGTATGCCGGGACTTCGCCGGACGGGAAAATCTACAAGATCGACAGCAAGGGCAGCGCCACCGAGTTTTTCAATCCGCACGCCAAGTACATCTGGTCGCTGGTGTTCGCGAGCGACGGGACCTTGTTCGCGGGCACGGGCGACCGCGGCAAGATCTTTCGCGCCGACCGATCGGGCAAGGGCGAGCTTTATTTCGATTCCAAGCAGGGGCACGTGACGAGCCTGGCCCTCGACGCCAAGGGCAATTTGCTGGCCGGCACCGATCCCAACGGCATCCTCTACCGCGTCACCGGCAAGGAGAAGGCATTCGTGCTCTACGATTCGTCGCTGCCGGAGATTCGGACGATCGAGGTGGCCCGCGACGGAACGATTTACGCGGCGGCGATGGGCGGGGCCGCCTCCAAAGCGATGCAGGCGGGCGGCTTGACGGCGGGCGGCGTGGAGACTCTGACGACCCCAATCGTGCAATCGATCACCGTAACTGCCTCGAAGCAGCAGGGCGGGGCGGCGCTGCCCAAGCCGCAGCCGGAAGCGCCGAAGCCGCCGGCTCCGGCTCCGGCCGCCACGGCGCTCGCGGCGACGCCGGTGGTGAGCTATGCGGGGGCGCAAAAATCCGCGCTGCTGCGCATCGGCCCGGATAATACTGTTGAGACATTGTGGAGCTCGAACGAGGAAAACATTTACGCCCTGCTGCCGCAGACGGAGGGGCTGCTTTTTTCGACCGACGATCACGGGCGCATTTACAGGCTGGATGCGAACCGGCAGGTGACGCTGGTGGCGCAGGCCGGCGAGGAAGAAACGACGCGCCTCGCTGCCGGCGCCGGGGACGGCGTGCTGGCCGTGACAAGCAATCTGGGCAAGCTCTACCGGATGGGCGAGACGCCGGCCGCGGAGGGGCGCTACGAGGCGCCGGTGCGGGACACGGGCACGGTGTCGCGATGGGGCCGGCTGAGCTGGAAGGCGCAGACGCCGCCGGGCACGAGCATCGAGTTCTCGACGCGCTCGGGCAATTCGTCGCGGCCGGACCAGACCTGGAGCGAGTGGTCGCCGCCGTTGCGAAATAGCGAAGGCGACCCGGTCGCGAGCCCCAACGCCCGCTACATCCAATGGCGCGCCCGGCTGCGCGGCGCCGAGGGACGCACGCCGGTGCTCGAAAACGTCTCGCTCGCGTACCTGTCGCAGAACTCGGCGCCGGTGATCAAGAGCATCACGGTGACGCCGGGGCAGGCCGCGCCGGGCAAGTCTGCGTCGCCCGCTGCGGCGACGCCGGCGGCCCCCACCACCGCTGATTTCAGCATCACGGTCACCGACACCGGCGCCACGAGCATGTCAACCAATCCGGGCACGGCGACCACGGCGATCGGCCGCGGCGCGGGACAGTCGCAGGCCACGTCGATTTCCTGGCAGGCGGAGGATGCCGACGGCGACAAGCTGGCAGCCAAGGTCTACTTCCGCGGCGAGGGCGAGAACGAATGGAAGCTGATCAAGGATAACATTGCCGAAAGCTACCTGATGCTGGACGACGACGCTCTGGCCGACGGCGTGTATCAGGTAAAGGTAGTGGTTTCGGACAGTCCTTCGAACCCGCCGGGCATGGCCCGCGAAGCGGAGCAGATCAGCGCGCCGTTCCTGGTCGATAACACGCCGCCGGCGGTGCGATCCACGGCCGCCGAGCGCGCCGGCGATCGCGCCACGGTGAAGTTTGAAGCGCGGGATGCGGCCTCCATGCTGCGCCGCGCCGAATACTCGCTCGACGCCGGGCCGTGGATTCCGGTCTACCCCGACGATGGCATCCTGGACTCGAAGTCCGAGAGCTTTACCATCCCGCTCGAGAAGCTCAAGCCGGGCGAGCATCTCATCACGCTGCGCGTGTTCGACAGCGCGGGGAACGCGGGGCGGGGGAAGGCGATCGTAAGATAGCTCCCGCTCAGGGCAGCAGATCGAGCGCGGCCTGCAGCTCCGATTTGGCGTGGAGATCGCCGAGGCGGGCCGTGACCTCGATCCCCTGGCGGTAAAGCTCGCGAGCGTCATCGACGCGCGCCAGTTTCTCGAGCGCCTGGCCGCCGTGATAGTAAGCGGGAGCGTAGTTGGGGTTGAGGCGCAGCAGCTCGCGGAACTGCTCCAGCGCCTTTTCCGGCTCGGCGCGCCGGAGATATTCCTGGGCCAGGCCGTAGCGGACGAAGGAGTCGTTGGGGCTGGCGGCGACAAATTCCTGGAGCGTTTCGAGGCGGGATTTTTCCACGTTGCACCGGTTGCCGGAAGCCACTACTATAGCAAGCGGAACGGGCCCATGGCCTGCCCTTACTTTTATCCCACGGAGCGGTTTGGGGAGGCGGTTTGGCCGCATCCGGCGCGGCTGCCGCTGGGCGATGGCTT
>DASQHK010000572.1:0-5586 GCA_035632135.1 Bryobacterales bacterium | reverse complement strand
GCCGTCCGTGGTGGCCCAATCCGATGGCGTGCGCGAGTGCCTCCAGTTTTTCACCCGCGAAAAGCGCTGGATCACCGAGCGCCACTTGGAGCTGTGCCGCATTCCGGCCCCCACGTTTCAGGAGCAGGAGCGCGCCGCCTATCTCGCCCGCGCGCTCGCCGAAATGGGCCTCGACGCCCAGATCGATCGCGCCGGCAACGCTGTAGCGCCCGTGGTCTTCGATCGCGGCGCGCCCTTTCTGGCCGTCACCGCCCACATGGACACGGTGCTCGCCCCGCGAAATCCCAGCGAGATCGTGCTGCGTCCGGGCGGCGTCATTGCAGGTCCCGGCGTCTCCGATAACGGCGCCGGCCTGGCCGCTCTGCTCGCCATCGCCAAGGCCCTCAAGAGCGGCCCGCCGCTCCCCGGCTGCACCCACAATCTGCTCCTCGCCGCCAACGTCGGCGAGGAAGGCGAGGGCAACCTTTGCGGTATACGCTTTCTGTGCCAGCAATCCCCTTACGCGCGCCGCATCGCCGCCTTTCTGGTGCTCGATGGCGCAGCCACCGACCACATCACCACGCAGGCCCTCGGCAGCCGCCGCTTCGAGGTAGTGATCACCGGGCCCGGCGGGCACAGTTGGAACGACTTCGGCATGGTCAATCCCGTGCACGCCCTGGCCCGCGCCATCGCCATGTTTTCCGATACCGCGCTGCCCCACGGCTCCCGCTCTTCCATCAACGTAGGCACCATCGAGGGCGGCTCGAGCATCAACTCCATTCCCGGCCAGGCGCGGGCCAAGGTCGATATCCGTTCCGAGTCCAACGCCGCCCTGGAGCAGATCGTGGCGGCGCTCGAGGAGGCGGTGCGTCTGGCGGTGGAGGAAGAAAATCGCCGCGCGGCGGGGTCCCCGGCGGTGGCAAAAGTCCGGGAGATCGGTTCGCGGCCCGCCGCGGAACTGGGCGCCGACTCGCGGCTGCTCGCCTGCCTGCGCGCCGTCGACGCCCATTTGGGCATCCGCTCGCGTCTCGACCGCGCCTCCACCGACGCCAATATCCCTCTCTCGCTCGGCCGCGAAGCCGTCACCATCGGGGCCGGCGGCCAGGGCGGCGGCGCTCACACGCCGTCGGAATGGTTCAACCCCGAAGGCCGCGACTTGGGCCTCAAGCGCATCTTTCTCTCCCTCGCCCTGCTGCTGCGCGGCGCCGCCCCGCCGCTTCCCGCCCTCACCACTGCATAATCGGCTGTTTTCAGACGGTCGCCCCCGCAGTCCGGCTGTGCGACATACTTGTGGGCATCCAGAAAACCCCGCTGCTGAGCCGCGCGCGAAGCAAGCGGTCTTTCCGAAGGCTGGGCCGCAGTTCGTTGAAACCCCGGCCCCCTGCCGTACATCCCTTGCATTGTGCCGTGCGCCCGAGGGCTTATCACCAACGCAGGGTTCGAGCGTCTATTCTGACAGGCAGGAGCGGCCCCCCTCGATTGCCCGCCGGCGACATGCGGCAGGCCGCCAGGCCCGAGCCCCGGCCCAGTGTAATACAATAGAAAGTTGGGGTCTTCTTCAGGAAGGTGAGTTATGGCGACGATGGTGCGAAATCTGACGGACAAGCTGCGAGAGAGAAAGCTGCTGTCCACCACGCTGATCCTGCTGACGCTGGCGATCGGCATTCTCTTGGGCACGCTGATCTCGAGCGGCGTGAAGGCCGCCCGCCAGCAGGCCGGCGCCGCCGACGCCACCCCGCTCACCGTTCCCAACCCCACGGAGGCCGCCAACAGCTTTGCTTCCATCGCCAAGCGCATGCGACCGGCGGTGGTCAACATCAACACCGAATCGGTCATCAAGGCGGCCAGCCCGAAGCGGCGCCGCGCGCCCTCCGACAACCAAGACGAGGAAAGCGACCCGCGCGAGGATTTCTTCCGCCGCTTTTTCGGCCCCTTTGATTTTGACTTCGGCGGCCCGCAGAGCGACCAGCGCGTGCGCAGCTTGGGCTCCGGCGTCATCGTCGATCCCAAAGGCTACATCGTCACCAACTATCACGTCATCGAGAAGGCCGAGCGCATCCGCGTGAAGCTCATGGACGACTCCGAGCTTTACACCGCCAAGGTGATCGGCTCCGACCAGGAGACCGACCTGGCGGTCATCAAGATCGACGCCAAGAAGCCCCTCGCCTACGCCAAGCTCGGCAACTCCGACGCCGTGCAGGTCGGCGACTGGGCCCTCGCCATCGGCTCACCGTTCGGCTTTGAAGAGACGGTCACCGCCGGCATCATCAGCGCCAAGGGCCGCGAGATTCCCGGCGGCAACGTGCGCCACCAGTTCCAGCGCTTCATCCAGACCGACGCGGCCATCAACCGAGGCAACAGCGGCGGCCCGCTGCTTAACATTAGCGGTGAGGTGGTCGGCATCAACACCGCCATCATCTCTTCGAGCGGCGGCTACGAAGGCTTGGGCTTCTCCATGCCGTCCAACGTGGTGGTCGACACTTACAACCAGATCATCAAGAACGGCAAAGTGGTACGCGGTTCCATCGGCATCAGCTTCCTCAATGAGAATGACGCCCTGCTGCGCGTTTACGGCGCGAAAAACGGCGGCGTGGTGGTGAACGAGGTGCAGCCCGGCGGACCCGCCGAGAAGGCCGGCGTCAAAGCGGAAGACACCATCGTGGCCATCAACAGCAAGCCGGTGAAAACCGGCGAGGAGTTGGTTAGCGTCGTCGCCTCCACCCCGGTTGGCAAGACCCTCAAGCTCGATATCCTGCGCTCCGGCAAATCCATGGAAATCCCGGTCGTCATCGCCGATCGCAGCGAGGTGTTCAAAGAGCGCCTCGCCGAGAACAACAGCGAGGGCGAAGAGCAGCACCAGGGCACCGAGGTGATGTTCGGCATCACCGTGGCCAACCTCAGCGCCGACCAGCGCAAGCAGCTCGAGTTCAGCGAGTCGGGCGGCGTGCTGGTGACCAACGTCGAATCCGGCAGCTTCGCCGACGACGTCGGGCTGGTGAAGGGCGACGTGATCCTGTCGATCAACCGCAAGCCGGTCGGCAACGTCCAGGACGTGCGGGAGATCCAGCGCGGCCTCAAGCCCGGCAGCGACGTGGCCTTCCGCCTGATGCGGCGCGTCCCCTCGGGCCGGCAAATCCAGTGGCGCGGGCTGCTGCTGGCCGGCGTGCTGCCCTCGGGCCAATAAGGCCCGCAGCAGGCAGAATTCGGAAAATGCGGCTGACGATTTCGGCCTTTTGCCTCGTGCTCATCGCCGGCCTCGCCGTCGCGGCCGCCCAGGACCAGCCCGCTCCCAAGACCGCAGCCAAGAAGAAATCGGCGGCCAAGAAGCCTTCGGCGGGTAAAAAATCCTCCACTCACAAGAAGTCCAGCGCCTCCGCAAGCCACTCCGGCTCGACGTCGACTGCCAGGAAATCCACTGCTCAAAAATCGCCTGCCACGAAAGCAACCGCTTCCAGTTCCCACCGCCGCCGCAGCACCGGCAAAACCAGGCGTGCCGCGGCCCCTCGTGGCCAGATGCATCCCACCGCCGAGCGCTACAAGCAGATTGAAGAGGCTCTGGCCGCCCGCGGCTACCTTCACGATTCTCCCAGCGGCAAGTGGGGCCCCGGCTCGGTCGAGGCCCTGCGCAGCTTCCAGGCCGACCACCAGTTGCCGCCCACCGGAAAGCTTGACGCGCTCTCGCTCGAGCAGCTCGGCCTCGGGCCGACGCAGTAGAACCGAGCCCGCTATGCCGGCGCCGCTCTATTACAACATCATCAACGGCCGCGAGGTTCCCTCTTCTACCGGCCGGACCTTCGAGAACCGCAACCCCGCCGACAAACAAGACGTGGTCGGTCTGTTTCAGGATTCCGGTCCCGACGACGCCCGCTGCGCCGCGGCCGCCGCCGCCGAAGCCTTCCGCACATGGCGCAACGTTCCCGCGCCCCGCCGCGCCGAAATCCTGTTTCGCGCCGCGCAGATGCTCGCCGAGCGCAAAGAGCAACTCGCCCGCGACATGACCCGCGAGATGGGCAAGGTGCTCGAAGAAACCCGCGGCGACGTGCAGGAAGCCATCGACATGGCTTTCTTCATGGCCGGCGAGGGCCGCCGCCTCTACGGCCAGACCACCCCTTCCGAGCTGCCCGATAAATTTTGCATGACGGTCCGCATGCCGCTCGGCGTCTGCGCGCTCATCACGCCCTGGAATTTTCCCATGGCGATCCCGTCTTGGAAGATTCTGCCTGCCCTGGTTTGCGGCGACACGGCGGTCATCAAGCCCGCCGAAGATACGCCGCTGAGCTGCTGGAATTTCGTGCGCATCCTCAACGAAGCCGCCTGCCGCCCGGCGTGCTCAATCTCATCACCGGCCGCGGCCCCGAGGCCGGCGAGCCGCTCACGCGCGATCCCGACGTCCGCCTGGTTTCTTTCACCGGCTCGACCACCGTCGGCCGCGTCGTCGCCCAGGCCTGCGCCGAAAGCTTCAAGCACTGCAATCTCGAGATGGGCGGCAAGAATGCCGTCATCATCCTCGAAGACGCCAATCTCGATCTGGCCCTCGATGGCTGCCTGTGGGGCGGCTTCGGCACCACCGGCCAGCGTTGCACCGCCGCCAGCCGCGTCATCGTCCACCAGGACGTGTATCGCGTCTTTCTCGACCGCTTCGTCGAGCGCGCCCGCTCGCTGCGCGTCGGCAACGGCCTCGACCCCGCGGTCCAGATGGGACCGCTCATCAATGAAAAGCAGCTCCGGCGCGTCGATGAGTACGTGCGCATCGGCCAGGCGGAAGGCGCGCAGCTCGTGCTCGGCGGCCACCCGCTCACGGAAGGCCCCTTCGCCTCCGGCTGGTTCTACGCCCCAACCGTCTTCGCCGCCGTCGATCCCGCCATGCGCATCGCCCGCGAGGAAATCTTCGGCCCCGTGGTATCCGTAATACCTTGCAAGGACCTCGATCACGCCATCGAGATCGGCAACGGCGTCCCCTACGGCCTCTCTTCTTCCATCTACACCCGCGATATCAACCGCGCCTTCCGCGCCATGCGCGAGATGTACACCGGCATCTTCTACGTCAACGCCCCCACCATCGGCGCCGAAGTTCACCTGCCCTTCGGCGGCGCCAAGGACACCGGCAACGGCCACCGCGAAAGCGGCCTCGCCTCCCTCGATCAGTTTTCAGAGTGGAAATCGATCTACGTCGACTACAGCAACAAGCTCCAGCGCGCCCAGATTGACGATTGATCGGCTAACGATTGATGTCATCATAGTCGCTTGGCCCAGAACGTCCCATTTCTGACCGCGCGCTTCCGCAAACTGCTGGCCGAGCTGCCCCACCTGCCGCGGGCCCTCGCGCTGGTCTGGCAGGCGGCGCGCCACTGGACCGCCGCCTGGGCGGCGCTGCTGGTCGTGCAAGGGCTGCTGCCCCTGGCCACCGTTTACCTGAGCCGAGCGCTGGTGAACCGCGTGGTGGCGGCCTTTCGCAGCCGCGGGGCTTGGGAAGATCTGCGGCCCGCCCTCGTCCTGGTCGCCCTGATGGCCGGCATCCTGCTTCTCGCCGAGGCCCTGCGCGCCGCCGCCGGCTGGGTTCGCACCGCGCAATCCGAGCTGGTGCAGGATCACATCAGCCGCCTGGTC
>DASQHK010000571.1:0-3177 GCA_035632135.1 Bryobacterales bacterium | reverse complement strand
TCATGACCCTGAGCACGCCCTCAGCGACGGCGCGCAATCGCTCACGCCTGAGCAGTTTGCCGCGCTGATGAACCAATTGCGGATGATCGCTCCGGCGGTAGGACGAACCATTTGAACACCGTAACCATCGTTGGCGTGGGGTTGATCGGCGGCTCCTTCGCCCTGGGACTCAAGAAAAACGGCTTCACCGGGCGCATCCTCGGCGTCAGCTCGGAGCGAACGATCGCGGCGGCCCGCGAGCTGGGAGTCATCGACGAGGGCTTGTCGCTCGAGCAGGCCGTGCCGCAGGCGGATTTGGTTTACCTGGCGCAGCCCATCTCTCGCATCTTGGAAGCATTGCCGCGCGTGGCGGAGCTGGCCAAGCCGTCCGCGCTGGTGACGGATGCGGGAAGCACGAAGCGCGCCATCGTCGCCCGCGCAAGCGAGGTGTTCGGGGAGGGCCACTCCATTTTCCTGGGCGGACACCCCATGGCGGGCAAGGCGGTGCGGGGCGTGCAGGCCGCCGAGGCCGATCTGTTGCGCGACGCCACGTATGTGCTCACGCCGCCCGGCGCGGCCATGCCGCTCGATGAGCGGGTGGGCCGGTTTGGGGAGTGGCTGGGGAAGCTCGGCGCGCGCGTGGTGGTGATGGATCCGGCGGCGCACGACCAGCTTGTGGCCTTTACGTCGCACCTGCCGCAGATGGCTGCGACCGCGCTGGCTTCGCTGCTGCTCGATGAGCTGAGCTGGCCCGACTCGTGGAGAGTCGCCGGCGCCGGTTTGCGCGATATGACGCGCCTGGCGGGCTCGGCCTACGAGCTTTGGCGCGACATCGCCATGACCAACGGTGACAATATCAACCGCGCTCTTGCGAGGTACATTCAAAGCCTCGAGCACGTGCGCGAAAACCTTCGTACGCGCGCGCTCGAAGACGAATTCCAGCGCGGCGGCCACTTTGTCACCCGCCTGGGACGCGCCGGCGGCGGTAGCGTCTAGTACCCAACCGTGCGCCAGCTCTGGAACTTCGCCAATCAGCTCACGTTGTTTCGCCTGCTGGTGATCCCCATGATCCTGATCGCCATGCTCTATGGCCGCCCCCGGCCTGCCTTGGCGCTGTTTCTCGTGGCGGCGGTGACCGACGCCATCGATGGCATCGTCGCGCGGCGGCTGAACCAGCGCACGGCGATCGGCGCCTATCTTGACCCGATTGCCGACAAGCTGCTGCTGAGTTCCAGTTTTTTTGTTCTGGCGCTCATCCATTCCGTGCCGTGGTGGGTGACGATTCTGGTGCTGAGCCGCGACGTCATGATTTTGGCGACTGCGCTGGTGGTTACTCTTTTCACGACCATCCGCGGTTTTCCGCCGACCATTTGGGGCAAGCTCAACACCGGCGTGCAGGTGGTTACCGTGTTCGTCGTAGTGCTGCGGGACGCCTATCCCATTGGCTTCACCGAGTGGCTGGCGCACGTGGCGGTGCCGCTCACGGCGGTTTCGACCGTGGTCAGCGGCGTGCATTACGCGTTCCAGATCTCGAGCCGGCTGGAGAAAGACGTGTAGTCCGGCGCGGGTGCATAATCCGATTGACGAATGGCCGCGACGGGTTTAGGCTAAAGAAAGAAGGAAGCTTCCGCCGAATGACGCGCTACGTACCAGCCCGCCATTATGCTCCTGCAGCCGTGGCAGCCTTTGCGTTGGCGATTTTCGCCGGGTGGTGCGGCTGGAACTGGAAGCCGGCGTTCATTCCTGCGGTTCTGTTTTTGCTCAGCTCAGGCTTGCTGCTGTTCCTGGCCACGCGGCCGGCCATCGTGATTCGCGACGGCTCCTGGAGCGTCGGCGATGACAGTGTCCTGTGGGCCGAGGTGGAGCGCCTGGACACAACGGGCTGGTCCTCGCCCCTGGTCCTGAAGGTCACGCTGCGTGGTGGCCGCGTGCTGTATCTGATCTATCCCGGCGATGCGCAATCGTCGGGCAAGCTGCTGCGGCAGATGCGGCGGCTGGCGCGCGGCGCGTGGATCGAAGGGATTCCCTACCGGCAGTATTGGGGCGAGGCGCCCATCGCGGCCGACGACGAGCCGATGGCGCCCCCGCGCTACTGCGTCCTGCGGCCGGAAGACGAAGCCGAGGTCGAGCGCCTGTACAACCGGCTGAAATCGGTGGGGCGGCTCGACCACCAGACTTCCTCCGAAGAGCAGCGGCGCGACTAACCAGAGCGGCATTCCTGTTTTGGCGGCAGCCGTTCCTTTACAATGGCCGCTCGGAGTCGGCTTTCCGCAGCGCCCTGCCCGCTTCCCACGCTACAATCCAAAGGTCATGAAGATCACCAATGTCGAGGCCATGTACCTGCGGCTGCCGCAGGTGAAGGAGCAGTGCGACAGCGGGCAGGACGCGCTGATCGTCAAGGTGTCCACCGACGCCGGCATCACCGGCATCGGCGAGGTGGATTCGGCGCCGCTGGCGGTGAAGGGGGCGATCGAAGGGCCGTTTTCCCACACCACGGCCGCCGGTCTGCGCGAGCTGCTGATCGGCGAAGATCCGTTCCAGACCGAATACCTGTGGTACAAGATGTATCGCAAGAATATCTACGGCGGGCGGCGCGGCGTGGGGCTGCACGCCATGAGCGGCATCGATCTGGCGCTGTGGGACATCAAGGGCAAGGCGCTCGGCCAGCCGGTGTGGAAGCTCCTGGGCGGCGGGTTCCACAAGAAGATTCGCCCTTATGCCAGCTCGCTGTTTGGACGGACGCCTCAAGAGACCGGCGAGCGCGCGCGGCGCTTCCGCGACCGGGGATTCACGGCGGTGAAGTTCGGCTGGGACCCCATGGGGCAGAACGAGAAAACCGACATCGCCCTGGTCCGCGAGGGGCGGCGAGGCCTCGGCGACGATGCCGACCTGCTCATCGACGCCGGCCTGGTGTGGGACGCCAAGACCGCCATCCAGCGCGCCCGCGCGTTCTCCGAGTACAAGATTTTCTGGCTCGAAGAGCCATTGCTGCCCGACGATTACGATGGCTACGCGAAGCTCTCGGCCGCCACCGACGTGCGCATCGCGGCGGGCGAAGAAGAAAGCAACCGGCTGTCGTTCCTGGAGCTGATGGACCGCGGACGCATCGACATCGTGCAGGTGGACCTGACGCGCGTGGGCGGCTTCACCGAAGCGATGAAGATCGCCAGCCTGGCCGTGGATCGCGGGCTGCCGGTG
>DASQHK010000570.1:0-7809 GCA_035632135.1 Bryobacterales bacterium | reverse complement strand
AGATGACAAAATCAGGGGAAGATGTTTCGCTCTCCGAGTATCAGGCGCTGGCGGAGTTTCGCTATCAGATCCGGCGCTTTCTCCACTTCAGCGAACAGGCGGCCCGGGCGGTGGGCCTGGAGCCGCATCAGCACCAATTGCTGCTGGTGTTGAAGGGCTTGCCTGACGGCATGCCGGCATCCATTCGCCACATCGCGGAGCGGCTGCAAGTCCAGCACCACAGCGCGGTCGAGCTGATCGACCGGCTGGAGGGGCTGGTGGAGCGCAGCCGCAGCGAGCACGACCGGCGGGAGGTGTTCATCAAGCTGACGCCGCGCGGAGAGCGGCTGCTGCGGGAGCTGTCGTTGCACCATCGCACGGAGCTGCGCTCGGCCGGCCCGTCCCTGGTGCGCGCGCTCAACCCTTTGATCGCCGCCGGCAGGGCGAAGGCGTCTGCCGCCGGACAGGGGAGCGAGCTGTGGCGCTAAACCGTCATTCCCGGGAGCGCAAGAGCACAGCCGGCAACCACGCGCACGATTGCACGGTCAAGCTCAGCGACTTCACCACCGACTGGCGCGTGATTCCAATTTCCGCGGTGGCCATCGTGATCGGCGCGCTCAGCGCCTATATTGCACTGGGCCTGCTGCGTCTGATCGGCATCTTCACCAACTTTTTCTTCTACCAGCGCTGGGGCACGGCGCTGGTATCGCCGGCCGGCAATCAACTGGGCTACTGGGAGATCCTGGTACCGATCGGCGGCGCCGTGGTGGTCGGTTTCATGGCGCGCTACGGCTCGGAGCGCATCCGCGGCCACGGCATTCCTGAGGCGCTCGAGGCGATCCTCATCAACGGCAGCAAGGTCGAGCCGCGCGTGGCCATCTTGAAGCCGGTTTCTTCGGCTATCTCCATCGGCTCCGGCGGCCCGTTCGGAGCCGAAGGGCCGATCATCATGACCGGCGGCGCCTTCGGCTCGATGATCGCGCAGTTCCTGCACCTCACTAGCGCCGAGCGCAAGACGCTGCTCGTGGCCGGCGCCGCCGGCGGCATGTCGGCCACGTTTGCCGCGCCGGTGGCGTCGGTTCTGCTGGCCGTGGAGCTGATGCTGTTTGAGTGGAAGCCGCGCAGCCTGATTCCGGTGGCGCTGGCGAGCGCCACGGCGACCGCCGTCCGCCGTTACATCATCGGGATGGGGCCCCTGTTTCCGGTCCCGCCGCATGCGGCGTTCATCGGCCTGGGAGGATTGCTGGGCTGCCTGCTGGTCGGTCTTCTGGCGGGAGCGCTTTCGGCCTTGGTCACCCACATGGTCTATGCCTCCGAAGACGCTTTCGGGAAGCTGCCGATCCACTGGATGTGGTGGCCTCCCATCGGCGGGCTGGTGATCGGCTTGGGGGGCCTGATCTTTCCCCAGGCCCTCGGCGTGGGCTACGACACCATCGGCGCGATGCTCCAGGGCAATGTGACGACCAAGACTATGCTGGGAATTCTGGTGGTCAAGTCGATCATCTGGTCCGTCTCGCTCGGCTCCGGCACTTCCGGCGGCGTGCTCGCCCCGCTGCTGCTGATGGGCGGCGCGCTGGGCGGCCTGGAGGCCGGTTTTCTACCCAATGAGGGTGTGGGTTTCTGGCCTCTGATCAGTATGAGCGCCACCCTCGGCGGAACCATGGGCTCGCCGCTCACCGGCGTGGTCTTCGCGCTGGAGCTTACCCACGATGTAAATGTCATGCTGCCCCTGCTGGTGGCTGCCATGATGGCGCACGCTTTCACGGTGCTGGTGCTGAAACGGTCGATCTTGACCGAGAAAGTCGCCCGCCGAGGCTACCACCTGAGCCGCGAATACGCCGTCGATCCGCTGGAGATCCTGTTCGTTCGCGAAGTGATGCGGACCAACATTGTGGCTTTGCCGGCCGAAATCTCGGTGAAGGACCTGGACCAGAAGTTTCGGGCCCTTCCGCATCGCCGCGGCCAGCAGCTCTATCCGGTGGTGGACCGCGATCGGCGACTGGTGGGCATCATCACGCGCAACGACGTGCGAAAGCTCGTCCAGACGGAGCGGAAAGACCGGCCTGACCAGCGGCTGGCCGACATGCTCAAGCCCAATCCCGAGGTGGCCCATCCCGACGAGCCGCTGCGCATGGTGGTGAACCGCATGGCCGACACCGGCCTGACGCGGTTTCCGGTGGTGGAGGGCAACGGCCAGCACAAGCTGGTCGGCATGATTTCCATTCGCGACCTGCTCCAGGCGCGGGTGCGGAGCCTGGAGGAGGAGCGCCGGCGCGAGCGCGTGCTGCGAGTGCGCCTGCCGTTTGAGAACCCGCCGGAGCCGGACGCGGAGGCCGACGGCGTGGCCGCCTCCAAAGGCTCCGATTCCAGCTAAGGCCTGCTTCCCGGAAAGTCGATTAGTGTTCTGGATAGCGCCACTCATCCCGGCGTCGTCCGTGGGCGGAGTGTCGTCAGCCCGCAAGCAATCCGATCGTCATGTTCGCCATCATCGGAATAGCGCTCGTGCTGGGCGCCATCGTCGGCGGTTACCTGATGGAGCACGGCCAGTTGCTGGTTCTGCTGCAGCCGGCCGAACTGCTCATCATCTTCGGCGCCGCGGTCGGCACGGTGCTCATTGCCAATCCGCTTCCCACGCTCCTCAAGCTGGTGAAGGGGCTGGGCGGCGTTTTCGGCGCCAGCCGGTTCAGCAAGGCGTTCTATCTGGATAACCTGAAAATGCTGAACGAGCTGTTCCAGATCGCCCGCAAGAACGGCCTGATGAAGCTGGAGGCCGACGTGGAGCAGCCCGAAAAGAGCGCCGTGTTCACCAAGTACCCGGTGTTCCTGAAGAACCACCACGCGTTGTATTTCGTTTGCGACACGCTGCGGATGTCCATCAGCGGCGGCGTCGGCGCTTTTGACCTGGACCAGATGATGGAAGCCGACATGGACGTCCACCATCAGGAGATCCAAGCGCCGGTGGCCGCCCTGAGCACCATGGCCGACTCGCTGCCCGGCCTGGGCATTGTGGCGGCGGTGCTGGGCGTGGTCATCACCATGGGAGCGCTGGGAGGGCCGCCGGAGGAGATCGGCCATAAAGTGGCCGCCGCCTTGGTGGGGACGTTTCTGGGCATTCTGCTGTGTTACGGCTTTTTTGGGCCGCTGGCCGCCAACATGGGCACGGCCAACACAGCCGAGGCCAACTATCTCCAGTGCCTGCGCGTGGGGATCACGTCATTCGTCAAAGGCTTTGCGCCCATCATGGCGATCGAGTTCGCGCGCCGCGTGATTCCGGCCGAAGTGCGCCCTACCTTTCAGGAAATGGAGAAGGCGTGCAAGAGCGCGGCCAAGGCGGCGGCCGCCGCAGCCGCGCCGGCCGCCAAGTAGAGGGAGTCGAGTATGCCAGAGGACCCGGACGGATCAAATGCCCCTGCCAAGCCTGTGTCGACACCCCCGATCATCATCATCAAGAAAGTCAGCGGGCACGGCGGGCATCACGGAGGCGCCTGGAAGGTGGCGTATGCGGATTTCGTCACCGCCATGATGGCGCTGTTCATCGTCCTGTGGCTTCTCAACACCAGCGACAAAATCAAGAAGGCGGTCGCCGGTTATTTCCAGGATCCCAGCGGCTACGGCAAGCAGGTGGGCAGCGGGGAAGCGGGCAGCGGCGAAACCATGGCGCTGAAGAAAGACGACATGGAGAGCCTCGGGCAAAAGCTGCAGCAGGCCATGAAGGAGATCCCCGAATTCCAGCAGATGAAAGACAACGTGAAGATGACTGTAACCGGAGAGGGCCTGCGCATCGAGCTGCTGGAGAGCGAGAAAGGGATGTTTTTCGAAAGCGGCAGCCCCAAGCCCAGCCAGACGGGCGAGGACCTGCTGATTACGCTGGCGAAGGAGCTGGGCAAGCTGCCCAACAACCTTCTCCTGGAAGGGCACACCGATTCCAAGCCCTTTGCCGGAGACGGCGCTTACACCAACTGGGAGCTTTCGTCGGACCGGGCCAACGCGGCCCGGCGGCTGATGGAAGGCAGCGGGCTGCGCCCCGACCAGGTGGTGCAGGTGCGGGGCTTCGCCGACCAGAAGCTGTGGGACGCCAACGATTCGGCCGACCCTGCCAACCGGCGCGTGTCGGTGATCGTGCAGTACAAGAATCCCGCGGCAGCGGAGGGCCCTCCGGCCGAGCCGAAGGACGGGAAAAAAGGCGGGGAGAAGGAATCCAAACCCGCCGAAAAGAAGGGTGCGGGAGCGCCCGAAGCCGCACGCAAAGAGGGCGCGAAGTGAGTATCCGCAGCCGGCCCGGAGGCCGCCAGGTACGATGACTACCCAGGCTAAGATCTTGCTCGTCGATGACGACCCGGTCACCTTGCGGATTCTGCGCAAGGCGCTCGAGACGGCCGGAATTTACGAGATTCGCGCCGCCACCGACGGCGCGCAAGGCTGGGACGTGGCCCGCGCCTTCCTTCCGGACCTGATCATCAGCGACAAGGTCATGCCGAACCTGGACGGCCTCGAATTTTGCCGCCGCGTGAAAGGCGAGCCGTCGCTCGCCGCCACGCGGTTCGTGATCCTGAGCGCGATCACCGACCCCGAGGCCCGCGCGGAGGGCCTGGAGCAGGGCGCCGACGACTACCTGTTCAAACCCATGTCGTTCGACGAGATCCAGACGCGCGTGCGAGGCTTTCTGGAACAGCAGTTCCCGGCAGCCGCGCCGGCGCCGAAAGCTTCCTCAGCCGCGCCGGCCGGCGGAGTCATCGAGATGCTGACATACCTCGTCGATCTGGTTTCGCCCGGCATGGCCAACCGCGCCGTGCAAATCGCCGCCGCCGCCGAATGGATGGCCGAGAGCCTGGATATGCCGCCCGGCGACCGGCCGCACTTGCACGTGGCGGCCCGGTTGCAAGAGATCGGCAAGCTGGCGCTCGCACCCGGCCTGGCCGGCGGGAACCCCCTCGAGATGCAGCCGGACGACTGGGAGGCCTATCGCAACTACGCCGGCCTTTCGTACCTTGTAATGCGCCACGTGGAGGCTTTCGAGCCCGCCGCCGTCGTGGTGCGGCATCAGTTCGAGAACTGGGACGGCTCGGGCCGCCCCGATCATCTCCGGCAGGGACAGATTCCACTCGGCTCGCGCATCCTGCGCCTGCTGGCGGACTTCTTTGGTGATCTCGAAAAGGTTTTCGACGTCGGCCGGCGCACCGCGCTGCTGCACGAATTGCAGGGCCGGATGGGCGCTATCTATGACCCGGCCGTCTATCTATCACTGGTACAATACGTGCATCAGTATCTGGATGCGGTCCTTGCCAGGGCGCAGCGCTTTGTTCCGGTAGAGGAACTGGAGCCCGGCATGAAGCTCGCCGCCGACCTGATCACTGTTTCCGGCGCCCTGCTGCTGCGAGAGAACGAGATTCTGACGCCCCTGGAAATCCAGGGGATTCTCCGCTACCACCTCATCGATCCCATTACGTTCCGCATCGGTGTTTACCCGCCAACCGAAGAGCGAGCGTGAAGCCGGAGAAGGGAGCCGGGCTGCAGCGCCCGCTCCAGCCGGCGGCCGGCCACAAGCGAAAAAATGGGCCTGCCGGTTTCCCGGTCAGGCCCAGAGGGAAGAAGCCCAATCGAACCAAAACTCTTAACGGCGATGCGACCCGCCGCCGCTGCTGCCGCGGCTCTCCGAGCGGGCGGGCGCGGACATACGGCCTCCGCCGCCGCTGCTCCGGCTCTCGGAGCGGGCCGGCGCGGACATGCGGCTTCCGCCGCCGCTCGGGGCGCGCTCCATGATGATCGGCTGATGGATTTGAAGCTGCCGCTGGCCGCCGCCCATGCTGTGGAAGTTGTTGGACTGCGAGCGGCCGCCATAGGAGGGCGAAGGAAGCCCGCGCGGGGATTCCGGCGCGGGCCGCGCCGCCGGCGGTGGCTCGCTCGACCGCATGCGGGGCGCCGCCGGGGCGGCCTGCATGCCGGGCTGGCCGAACTGCCGCCAGCCGTTATTGGGCGCCGCGGTGCTCGGGCTGACGCTGGGCCGGCTGCCCGGCGAAGGCGTCTCACCGCCCGTCACCCGCCATCCGGAGGAACCGGAAGCCCGGTCCACGCTGCGATTATTGTTGACACCCTGCTGTGCCGCCGGCGCGCCGCGACCCGCCGCCGCAGGCGCAGCCTGTGACGTCTGGCCCAGCCGCCGCCAGCCCCGGCCCGGCCCGGCCTGGCCGTTGTTTGCCGCAGCAGCGCCGGCCGGAGCATTGCTGGCAGCAGCAATGCCGGTGCGCGTATTCGCCGTTGCTGGAGACGCCGCGCCAGCCGTGCCAAAGGTCCGGTTGCCCGCGCCGGCGCCCGGCGCAGCCGCCTCGAGCGCGCGGCTGCCATTGGAAGTCGCTCCCGCTCGGATCGAGCGCTGCACCTGCTGCTGCTGTTGTCCGAAAGAATTCGGCTGCACAGCCGGCGGCTGGCGCGTGGCGAAGAAGTGCTCCTGCCGCGCTTCGGCGCGAGGCAGCATGTTGGGGGTCACCGCCCGGTTGCTCACCCGCAGGCTGTTGCTGGTGGGCGCTACCGGCACCATGCCTCGAATCTGCCCGGCGTTCTGAATCTGGTTAGCGTTCACCGCCTGGTGATTGATGACGTTGCCCTGCCCGAAGTTCTGCGCGTTGATCGCGCGGACGCCGCCGTTGACGCCGGCATTCCGATACACGTTGCGGATGTTGGTCACGTTAGTGACGTTGGTGATGTTCACGTTGTTGATGACCGTGCGGTTGCCCGCAAAGCCGCGTCCCCACCACGGGTGAATTAGTTCGCCCGGCGCGAGCGGCACCCAGCCGATGTTTCCAAACCCAAAGCCCACTCCCACGCCGACATGGCGGCCGAATCCGAAGAAACCGACCAGCGCCGGAGACCAAGGCGAGAACACTCCCACCGGTCCCGGACACCAGCCCCAACCGAAGCCGCCGCGGAAGAACCACCGGCCGTAGTGGAACGGCGCCCAGCCCCACGGGTCGTAGTCGACCCACGTCCACCCATACCAGGGCTCCCAGACCCAACGGCCGTAGCTATAAGGCGTCCAGCCTGCCGCCACGCGCGGGTACCAGACCGGTCCGTAGTCCGGCGTGGTGCTCCACGAGCCATAGGCATCCAGATCCTCGACGCCGTAGACGCTGGGGTTGACGTAGCGAGCGCTGACGGAGCGCCCGAGCTGCTGGTCGCGCTGGGCGTTCCAGCGATCCCAATCATCTTGGGGCGCGGCCTCGACGACCTGCACCTGGATGTCGCTGTCGGTGGCGCCCATGCGCACCACCATGGTGCGGCCGCGGTCGAGCGTTTCGGTTCCCTGACGCGAAGAGATTTCAGCCCTGCCGTCGCGCACGGTGATTTCCGTCTCGCCGTTATCGAGCACCTGCACGCGATAGACGCCCTTCTGCAACGGATGAACGGCGACTGCCGGCGTGTCGATCTCTACGTCCGCCGGCATGTCGCGCTGGATGCTGTAGGTAAGAATTCCTTTGGAAACTTGCAATTGGTAGCGACGGTTCTCGAGGTCTGCCAGGCGCACTTCGGTGTTCTCGCCGAGGCGCAGAAAATCCGCGTAGTCGAACTGGACTTCCGCCCGCGAGGCGCCGGCGGCGTAAACGCGGTCGCCGGTAACCAGCGGGGCGTTGACGGTCGCCGCGATCCAGTCCCCCGAGTCGCCGCGCTGCGAGGTGACGTTCCCATTCATCAGGCTGACGCGGGCGACCGCACGGTCCGCGTCCTGCTGGGCGTCCGGCGGCGCGTTCGGCTGCGCCAAAAGCGGCGCGGCCAGCAGCAGAAGCAGTGCCCCCATCCACTTGGTTTTCATGGCTGCCTCCCTACACTCCAGCCTGG
>DASQHK010000569.1:0-1780 GCA_035632135.1 Bryobacterales bacterium | reverse complement strand
CCGTCGCCGAGCGCAACCTCACCCTCGGCGAGCAGTATCATCCCGGCGGCTTCCAGGTTTCCGGCTCGAGTTTGTGGGTGCCGGTCGCCGAAAACCGCCCCCACTCCACCGCCCGCATTCTCGAGCTGGACGCCGCCACGCTGGCCCCGCGCTCGAGCTTTACGGTCGCGGACCACATCGGCGCGGTCGCCACCGATGGCAGCGGCGTGGTGCTCGGCGCCAACTGGGACTCGCGCCGCATCTATCGCTGGACGCCATCGGGCGAGCTGCTCGGCGTTACCAATTTCCCCGCGCCCCTCGCCATTCAGGACATGAAGTGGATGGGAGGCGTGCTCTACGCCGGCGGCACCGGCCTGGGCAAGGAGCAAGGCCGCTGCGAGCTGGCCGAACTCGACCCCGCCACCCTCGCCGTGCGCCGCCGCTCCACGCTGGTCTCCAACATCTGCTACACCCGCGAAGGCATGGCCGTGTTCGACGGCCGCTTTTTCTTTCTCCCCGAAGACGGCCCCCGCTCGCGCATCTACGCCCTCGACGGCGACTCGCTGCTGGGGCCGTGAGCCGGGCCGCTTTACCTTCCGGTCGGCTGCCCGCCGCCGCCCAGCACCTCCGTCAGCAGCCGGGCGTCGCGCTCGATCGGATAGTCATGGATCCCCAGCATCCGGGCCAGCGTCGGCGCGATGTCCTCCGGCCCAGCCGGCGCGGAATAGCGCCCCGGCCGGATTCCCGCCTCCATAAACACGATCGGCACGTGACGATCGTAGTCATACACAGTCCCGTGACCCGTTCCGCCCGGCATGTTGGAGACGTAATAGTACTCCTTCACCCGCACCAGCAAGTGCGGGCTGCGCGACTGGAAAAACGAGTTGCGGAACAGCCAGATGTAGGGATCGTTGCTCGGCTTGTCGGAAAGCAGGTCGGCCTGCGTATAGACGGCGGCCACCGCGCCCGTGGACAACAGCGCGCGGGTGGCCGTCTGTTCCACGTCGCTGCGCCGCAATCCGGCCTTTTGGATCGCCTCCAGGTTCAGCGTGATGTTGAGGCCTTCGGTGTCGGCGATCAGGTCGGGAGCGCCGGGAAAACGCTCCCGAAACGCCGCTTGCACGGCGCCGATCACCGCGTTCAGTGAGACGCGCTTGGCGGCCTTGTTGCCCTCGTGCCGGAGCCACTCCACCAGCGGCAGCACACCGTGGTCGGCGGCGAGAATCACCAGCGTGTTCTCGGCGCCGGCGCGCGCCTCGGCCGCCTCGATCAGCTTGCCCAGCGCCAGGTCCAGCCGCAGATAGTTGTCCATCTCCTCCTGGCTGAACGGCCCGTAGGTATGGCCGATGACGTCGCCGGCCGAGAACCCCACCGCCAGCACGTCGGGGGCAGAGCGCGCCCCCAGGTCGTGGAAGTTCATGGCCTCGAGAGCCGCCTGGAGCACCAGCTCGTCGGCGAAAGGCGTGCGGCGCAGGTTCTCGTAGTAGGCGGCCTGGCCCGGATGGCCGCGGTGCTGGTGGGGAAAGGTCGTGTCCTTCAGGTCCCATTCGCCGGGGAAGTCGTCCTCGCGCGAGTATTTCACGTAGAGCGAATTGTCCGGGTAGAGCTTGGTCCACGGAGCTGGAAAATAACCGTCGGCGAGTTTGCGGCTGTTGAACTGGGCGAGCCAGGCCGGCGGCTGTGCCATGTAGTAGCTGCTGGTGATGAAGCAGCCACAGGCGTTCTCGAACCAGTAGGCCGCGTCGCCGCGGTGGCCGGCCAGCAGAATCGCCGACCGGTCCTTCATCGACACGCCCACCAC
>DASQHK010000568.1:0-2387 GCA_035632135.1 Bryobacterales bacterium | reverse complement strand
ACATCAAGGTGCTCGACTTCGGGCTGGCAAAGCTGGCGGAGCCGGCCCCTGAGGAAAGCGCCGGTGACGAACTGGCCCCGACCCGGAGCATGAGCGTGGATCAGGCGCCGCGAACCGAAGAGGGCACCATCGTCGGCACTGTGGCTTACATGTCGCCGGAGCAGGCGGGCGGCAAGAAGGTCGATCGGCGCTCGGATATTTTCTCCTTCGGCTCGGTGCTGTACGAAATGGCCACAGGCAGCCGGCCGTTTCGCGGAGACAACAAGATTTCGACGCTGGCTGCGATCTTGCAGCAGGATCCGCCGCCGGTGAGCCAAGTTGCGCCGGCGCTTCCCCCGGAGCTTGGCCGCATCATTGCCCGCTGCTTGCGGAAGGACCCGGAGCGCCGCTTCCAGCATATGGACGATGTCCGAGTCGCCTTGCAGGAGATGAAAGAGGAGTCCGAGTCGGGCAGGATCGCCGCGCCGGTTGCGCCGCGAGCGCGCGTCTCTGCGGCTCCGAAGCTTGTCGCGCTGGGGCTTGCCCTGGCTGCCATTCTGGTAGCTGCAGGCTGGTGGCTGAGCCGCCCGAAACCTACGCCCTCTCTAACTGGCCTGGTGCGACTGACATCCGATAGCGGCCTCACCTGGGAGCCGGCTTTTTCTCCCGACGGCAAGCTGATCGCGTATTCCTCGGACCGTGGCGGGCCTTCCGGGCCCGGGGGCAACCTGGACATCTGGGTACAGCAGGTTACAGGCGGCGAGCCTATCCGCCTCACCCGCGATCCGGCCGATGATCGCGAGCCGGCCTTCTCTTCCGACGGCTCTCGAATCGCCTTCCGCTCCGATCGCGAGGGCGGTGGCGTTTATGTGATGCCCGCGCTGGGCGGCGAAGCGAGGCTGGTCGCCAAAGACGGCGAAGGGTCGCACTTTTCTCCCGATGACCAGTGGATCGCCTACTGGGTAGGACACCGAGGTAGCGGCGATCCTGCCGCGCCTGGTTCCTCCAAGTCGTACGTAGTGGCCTCCACCGGAGGGCCGCCCCGGCAGATCCTACCGGAGTTCTCGGTCGCTCGCAATCCCATCTGGGCGCCGGACGGAAAGAATTTGCTGTTTTGGGGAAAGCGCGACGCCGCCGCTACCGGCCCGGAGAGCATTGATTGGTGGGTGGCTCCGCTCGCTGGCGGCCCCGCAGTGCAAACCGGGGCTATGGCAGCTTTCCGTCACCAGAGTCTCTCCAACTACACTGTCCCCGCCGCCTGGCTGCCAGATGGCCGCGTCCTGTTCTCGGCCGGCCTCGGCGATAGCCGGGACCTGTGGCAACTCGACATCCAGCCCGGCACGTGGAAAGCGGCCGGCCATCCCCGCCGCATCACAACCGGCACCAGCTTGAGCGATCAGCCTTCGGTCGGCGTCGCGCGTGATAGCGGCGGCCGTTCCGTCGCACGCTTGGCTTTTTCTGGCTTGACTTCCAACATCCAGATTTGGAGCCTGCCCCTGGAGGCCAACAGGGGAAAGGTGACCGGAGAGTTGCAACGGCTGACCCAGGGCCCCGCGCGGGCTGGTTTCGGCTCGCTTTCATCGGATGGAAACAGACTCGTATTCGCCCGCGCCAGGGCCGGCGACAGTGACATTTGGATGAAGGACCTGCCGAGTGGCCGCGAGACCGACCTGAACCCCATGCCGGGTGATCAGTTTCATCCCCGCATTAGTGCTGACGGCTCGAAAATCTGTTACTCGGAAACCAAGAACGGAACCTCCTCCATCTATACCTTGTCGATAGGTTCCGCGCCGGACGGCTCTGTCCGCCCCGGCGTGCCCCAGAAATTGTGCGACGATTGCCGATTTGCCTGGCAGTGGGCCCACGACGGGAGCAGAATTCTCCTCACGCCCGCAGGCCCCGGCCGAACCCGCATTCGGCTCATGAACGTAGCGACCGGCGAAAAGGTCGAGCTGCTCAGCCACCCGCAGTTCAATCTGTATCAGGCCAATTTTTCGCCCGACGACCGCTGGGTGGCGTTCCTGGCAAATACACAGTCGCAGCGCTCACAACTCTTCATCGCTCCGGCTCGGCCGGTTCCGGCTCCCGTATCGGGCGACCTCGCGGGCGACTGGATCCCCGTAACTTCCGGCGGGTTTCGGGATGACAAGCCGCGCTGGTCCCCGGACGGCAACCTGCTTTACTTCATCTCCGATCGTGACGGCTTCCTTTGCTTTTGGGCGCAGCGCCTTGATCCGGCCGGCAAACGGCCCGTCGGGCCGCCTTTTTCGGTCTATCATTTCCACGGGGCAAGCCGCTCCATCATGAATGTTGGCTTGGCGCAGCTCGAACCCGCAGTGGCTCGCGACAAGATGACCTTCAACCTGGCTGAAGTCACAGGAAACATCTGGATGGCCAGCCTGGAGGCG
>DASQHK010000567.1:0-4113 GCA_035632135.1 Bryobacterales bacterium | reverse complement strand
GTGATGGCTTCCTTGACGTTTTCAAGGGCTTCCTTCTCGTCGCGCCCCTGGGAAACGCAGCCGGGCAAGGCGGGAACTTCAGCCACCACCCAGCCATCTTCGGCGTGTTCGAGAATGACGTGAAAAACCATGGTGATCTTCAATATAACAGAGTCGGAACGGTGGAGCTGGTTCCGAGAGGGCGTCGGGGCCTTGCAGATGGCCTAATCGAAGAGCCGGTGTAAGGGGAGGTCGATGGCGGGGTTGGCGGTGCGGAGGATGCTGTCTTTGGCTTCGTGGCTGCCTTCGGGTGCGTGGATGTAGCCGCGGCGGGTGCGGGGGTCGATGATCCAGATAAATTGGACGCCGCAGGCGAGGTAGTCGTCGATTTTTTCCTGCACGGCGGTGGCGCGGTCGTCCGGGGAGAGAATCTCGACGACGAGGAAAGGCGGCGTTCGGAAGACCTGTTCTGCGGGCTCGCTGCCGATATAGACGCAGACGTCGGGGACGCGGAAGCGGGTGGGCTTGACTTGCACGCGCTGCTCGGGGAAAGCGAAGGTGGCGTGGGTGGCGCGGAGGGCGCCGAAGAAGAGGATCAGTTCGCGTTGCGTTCTGCTGTGGTCTTTTTCGCCCAAGTTGCGCTCCACGATGACGCCGTCGATGTACTCGCGGTCGCCGTCGGGGAAGCTGGTGTGGAGATACTCGTCAACGGAGATGGCGACTGGGGCGGCCGGCATACAGAGCATTGTAGCATCGGTGCGGGAGCGGGTTCAGAGGCGGAGGGAGGTGGAGCGGAGGGATTGGGCGTAGGCGGCGAGGTCGGCGGCGGGGGCGGTGCCGAGGGCGCGAAGGCGGCGGAGGAGGTGGAGGAGGAAGAAGATCAGGGATTCGTCGCGGTGGCTGAGGAGGAGGGAGCGGGGGCGGCGCTCGAAGGAACATTCCTGGAGGATGCAGCCGAGATCGAGGCGGCCGGCAGGGCGGAGGGATTGGAGGGCGCGGGGAAGGCGGCGGCGCTCGGTGCCGCGCCAGACGGAGTCGACGGCGAGGACGCCGGCGAGGATGGGAGAGAGCGCGAGAGCGGGGCGCCGGACGCCGGCGGCGATGACGGGGACGGAGGTGCGATGGAGGCGGCGGACGGAGGCGACCTTGACGGCGGCGTCGCGGAGGAGCTGGCGGGTGAGGCGCTGCTTGACCTCGAAGACGGCGTAGACGCTTTCGGCGGGGATGTGGAAGCCGGCGTCGTGGGGGAACAGGAGGGGCGAGTAGAGATTGTCGTAGACGGCGATGTCGATTTGGCGGCTGCGGCGGCCGTGAGCGTCGATGATGAAGGCGCGGGAGGCGCGGTAGCGCTGAGGCAGGTATTGGTTAAACAGAGCGATCCACTGCAGCTCGGTGGCGGCGCCGAGGGAGGAAGCGTGCTCGAAGATGTTGTCGACGGCGAGCTGGGCGAGCATCTGCTCCTGGACGCGGACGAAGACGTCACGGAGGTCGAGGCGACCGCTGTCTTTGGGACGGCCCATAGGAGTTGAGAGATTGAGGAAGGAAGACCCCGTTGCTACCAGCTTAACGCGGCAAGGTGAAAGGGCAAGGGGAAGGCGAAGCGAAGAGACTGAGGGGGAAGGAGAAAGAAAGTTGGGAGGGGCGTGACCGAGAACGGTTACAATAGGGCCCAGGATCTCCGCCATGCTGCGCCGCCGTTTTCTGCTCTGTGCGCTCGCCCCCGCTTTGCCCATCCGGGCGCAAACGGCGTCCTCGCCCGCCGCCAAGGATGCCCCGCAGCAGGGCAACATCCAGGTGCAGGTCAACGTGGTGAACGTTCCGGTGACCGTGACCGACGCGCAGGACCGCTTCATCACCGACCTCACCAAGGACGACTTCAAAGTGTGGGAGGACGGGAAACCGGTGGAGCTGCGGTATTTCTCGGCCGACCCCAAGGCCGCGGTCATCGTTGGTTTTGTCCTCGACCTCTCGAACACTGCGCGCCTTTATTTCAAGACCTATCAGGACGCCATCACCGACCTGGCGTACGTGCTGCTGCCGGGCGACAATCAAAACAAGGGCTTCCTGGCCGTGTACGCAACGCAGCCCGACTTCCTGGTCAAGCCCACGAACGACGGCCAGGAGATCGCCGATCGAATGCGCAAGCTCAAGCCGGGCGGCGGCAGCGCGATGCTCGATTGCATTTACCAGGCTTGCACGCAGTATTTTCCGTCCGCCAACCGTCCGGAGCCCAAGCGCGTGCTGATCGTGGTGGGCGACGGGCACGACAACAACAGCAAAGCGTCTCTGGATCAGGTGCTCGAAGCGGCGCAGCGCGCGCAGGTGGTGATCTACGCCGTATCCACGGTGGGCTACGGCTTCAACAACCCGGAGGAGCAAAACCTGGTGCGGCTGTCGGAAGAAACGGGGGGCCGCATCGAGCGCCCGCTGCAGAAGATTCACGACAAGGTTTCCGGCTATCTCTCGACGCCCTCCGATGAGGGCAACTATGCCTATAAAGTAGGCACGGGCCAGTACGCCGCCGAGCTGGCCGGCAAGCTGTACAAGGCCATCACCGACCTGACCGGGGATATCACGCACCAATACATATTGGGGTACGCGCCGCCTGCCTCGTTCAGCGACCGGCGGTTCCGCTCGATCAAGGTCGCCGTGAACCTGAAGAACGCCGACATCAAGCTCCACGCGCGCAAGGGCTATTTCCCGCCGTAAATCCGCGTTCCGCGCGTCACCATCACCAGCCGGTAGCGGGCCAGCACGGGCGCGAGTTCGGGGTATTTCTCCATCGCGAGAGCCGGGTTATAGGGGCCCAAGCCATCGACAAGCACGGCCGGCGGCTGCGCCGTCAATTGGCGCGCGAGTTCCTCGCGGTGGCGAGCGGCCTGGGCGGGCCACAGGGCCTCGGAGCTTTGCAAATGCCGGTCCGCCAGCACGCCGGTGAGCGGCTGGGACTCCAAGAATCGGGACGCGCCGATCCGCTGGGCGTAGTAGTAAATCTCGGGGCGGAATCCCCACACAAATATCTTGTCGTTCGGCTTGGTTCTCCGCGCCACTTCCCTGGCGGCCCTGCGGCTATCGGCGTCCATGGCCACGTCTCGCCAGGCGAAGCTGCGGCGCGCGGCGAGCAGCGCATTGACCCTGCCAAACCGGACGGCCGGCAACGCCAGCATCACGGCCAGCGCCGCCAGCGCGACCACCCGGCGCGGCCCCGCCGCCAGAGCGGCCCATCCCATCGCCGCACACACGGCGAGCGGCGCCAGTAGCTGGAAATAATACCTAGGGAAAAATCTGCCTCCCGCCGCCACCCCCGCCAGGCTGACCAAGAGCCACCACGCCATCTGCCGCTTCTGTCTCCTGGCGGCTTCGCTTTTCCAGAACCACGCCGCCAGACCCGCCAGCAGCGCGACGTGAAACCCGAAGTAATCGAGCGTGCGCACCGCGCCCAGCGCCCAGGGATGCCCGGTCAAGGGGGCCTGCGCATAGCGCGCGCCCCACCACCATACCTCTTGCCAATATTCAGTCCAGCCGCCCGACAGCCAAACTACCGCCATCCCCGCCGCCGCGGCCGCGGCAAACCCCGCCAGCAGCCTCAGCAGCGCCGGCCCCCGCCGCCCGCTTCCCAGTAAAATCCACCCCGCGGCCGCCAGCAGCACAAGCAGAGCCTTGGAGTTCACCTGAAACGCAATGCCCGCGCACAGCCCTGCGGCGAGCGAGGCCCAGCCGGCAACGGCGCCGTCCGCCTGCCAACTTTCCGCCAGAAAATAAAACACCGCCAGGTGCGGCAGCAGCATGAGCAAATCCGCCGCCAGGGGCGCCACCGCCGAGTGAATGTAAAACGTGAGGAAAAATGCGAGGAAAAACGCCGTCCACCGCCCCGCCGTTTCTCCCGCCAGCCGGCGCCCCAGCCCATACCCGGCTAAAGAAATTAGCAATACATAGAGCGCGCCGATCAGGCGCAGGCCATACCCGCTGTAGCCCGCCGCTTCGAGCACGCCGGCATAGAACCACGCCAGTCCCGGCGGCTTGTCAAACCAGATGTCGCGGTAGAGCGCGTGGCCGGCCAGCATCTGCTGCGCCGCGGCCAGGGGGAGAGTCTCTTCCGCCCACAGGACGTGGGTCTGGAAGATGCGCCCGAAC
>DASQHK010000566.1:0-1723 GCA_035632135.1 Bryobacterales bacterium | reverse complement strand
GAGGCCCGCCACGTCCACTTCGGCCTCGCCCACGTCCGCCACGCGCTCGCCCACGACGCTTCGCTGTACGGGCGCCTGGAAGCCGCGGTCCGCCGCCGCGCCGCCGTCCTGCACAACGCCGGCGGCGTTCCGGCCCGCATTCAGGACTCGCTCACCATCCTGGCCGCCGGCGGCGCGAACCCCGCCGCTGTCGCCCGCGGCCACGAGGCATTTCGCGAGCTGCTCGACACCATGCACGAGTGGCGCATCAAGCGCCTGCTCAACGCCGGCTTCACCCCCGAGCAGGCCCGGACCATTTCCGAGCTGCACACGCCCAATTTCATGTAGTTTAGACCCTCCCCTGCTACGGCCGGCCCCTATCCTTGCGCGCGGATCCTGCCGATAAAAAGAGCGTCCGGAAAGGATATCCCGTGGGAGTTCCGCAAGCGCTTGTCCAGCAGGCCGCGCCGCTCGGTGAGCGGCGAATCCAGCAGGCCATCGCGCGTCTGCAGGCGCTGCCGGCCTTTTACCCTACCGTGCAGAAAGCCCTGCGCCTGATTGCGGACCCGCTCTCCGGAAACAGCCACATCCAGCAGGTGATCTCCACCGACCAGGCCATCTCCGCCCGTATCCTCGAGCTGGCCAACTCCGCCTATTTCGGTCACTACAGCGAGGTGCGCACGCTCTCGCTCGCCCTCACCCTGGTCGGCCGCGAGAAGCTGGCCACCGTGCTCCGCCGCTTCCTGAGCGAGGAGCTTCTCAGTATGCTCTCCGGCCGCAAACCCGCCGCCAGTCACATCCGCGAAATGTCCGTGGCTACCGCCGCCGTTGCCCACGCCATGGCCGAGCGCCTGGTCCGCAGCGACAAGGAAGAGCTTCTTCTCGCCGGCCTGCTCCACAACATCGGCGAGCTGGTCCTGCTCTCCCAGTTCCGCGACCAGTACGAACAGATGCTTCGCCTCGGCGATCGGCTGCCTCGCGCGGAGGCCGAGAAAGCCGCCTTCGGCGTCGAATCAGGCTTGGTCGGCAAGTGGCTCCTGGAAGCCTGGAGTTTTCCGCCCCTCTTCCCCGCCCTGATCGAGCGCCTTGCCGACCCCTGGAGCGCCAACTTTCCGGAAGCCCCGCTCACCGCCATCGCCATCGTTTACACCGCCCGCCAGCTCGCCGAGCACTGGATTGCAGACGACCGTCCCGCCACTCCCGCGGCGCCGCAAGCGGAGGCCTTCGCCCAATCTCTGCCCGCCCGCCTGCTCAGCACCCTGGAGGTCGACGGCCAGTTCCTGGCCGATCTTTACGTGCAGTTACCTGGGGAATTGGCGCGCATCAGTGAAGTTCTGCTGTAGCCCGCCTCTCACCGAACGATTACCCTCCGCGCCGCCCTTTCCACCGCGGGCCGTTTCCGAAGGTCGCAGCCAGCGCCGATTCCACCGTCATGGCCGCATAGGCCAGCGCGGCCGCTGGGAGCGTCAACGCCCATACCACCGGCAACTGGTAGAGGCGCACGGCGGGCGCGTACGCGGCGATCATGAATGCGAGCGAAAGGCCGCACGCCGTCGTCAGCACGGGGCCCAGCGGGTCGAGCGCCAGCGGCTGCATCGCGGCCGCCACGGCCCCCGCTACCGGCACGCCGAACAGAATCCCCATCATCACCAGCGTCGCCGCCACCAGCCCCCAGGAGTGCCGCAACTGCGTAAACGCCGATCGCGTCACCATCTCCCGGATCGACTTCAGCGTGCCGTAGCGC
>DASQHK010000565.1:0-10201 GCA_035632135.1 Bryobacterales bacterium | reverse complement strand
CACGTTCGCCGGCGGCGGCCCTAACGGAGTGGCTCCGCTGGCGGCCAACCTCGCCAGTCCCGATGCTGTAGCAATCGACCCCAACAACTCGGGCGTGTACTACATCGCCGTCGGAGCGCAGCATCGTATCTTTAAGGTGGCTGCCGGGCAACTGACTGCTTTTGCCGGTAACGGCGGTCCGGGCTTGAGTGCAGACGGCATCGCCGCCGTCGACGCCAATCTCAACAACCCGGTCGGCGTCGCCGTGGCGCCCGTCACGGCCGGTGGCCTCACCGCGGGCGATGTCCTCATCGCCGATTCGAGAAACTTTCGGATCTTCAAGGTGGCCGCTGGCACCGGTGTCATCACTACATTGGTTGACCTTAGCGGCACGATGGAGGAGCTGGTTGCGGTAGCAGTGGATAACAACGGCAAGGTATACATCGCCGATCAGGGTAACAACAGCAGCTTCGGAGCCGTTTACCTCTGGGACAACGGCTCGCTCAGCACGCTCGTCGCCAGTTCCAGCGGCGTCCTCAACCGCCCGGCTGGCATCGCTACCGATTCGGCCGGCGCCAATATCTACGTTGCCAACACGGGGGTCAACGAGGTTTGCAAGGTGAGCGGCGGCTCGTGCGCGCGTATTGCCGGCACCAGCACCCCCGGCTTCAGCGGCGACGGCGGCTCGCCCGCCAGCGCCATGCTGTGGGGCCCCTCCGGATTGGCGGTGGATGGTTCCGGCAACGTCTACATCGCCGACAGCGTCAACAATCGCATCCGCGTCATCACCAACTGTGCCACCAGTTGCACGATGATCAACACCGTGGCCGGCAACGGCACTGCGGGTTTCAGCGGCGACGGCACGCAGGCGACCCTCGCCGAGATCAACAGTCCTGCTGGCGTGGCCGTAGATGGCAGCGGAAACTTCTACATCGCCGACAGTGCCAACGACCGCATTCGGGAGGTGACCGGAGGTATCATCAATACGGTCGCCGGCAACGCGGACGGCACCTTTTCCGGCGACGGCGGCCAGGCCACTAACGCCAGCCTGAACGCGCCAGTGGCCGTCACAGTGGACTCGAGCAATAACCTCTACATCGCCGACCAGCTCAACGGTGCGGTGCGCGCAATCACCCCAGTCGGCATCATCAGCACCCTTGCCGGTGGCCCCAATGCCGTCCTCGGCTCCCTGACCGCCCCGGCCGGCCTTGCGTTCAATGCCGCCGGCGATTTGCTTATCTCCGACTCCATCCTATTCGCGGGGTCTAGCTTGGGAGTGCTCTGGAAGGTGAGCGCCGGCGCGATAACCGACTTTGCCGACTACAACACCACCGGATTGTTCAACCTCGCCACCCCCACCGGGTTGGCCTTCGATGGTCCGGGCAACCTCTACGTGGCCGATCCGGGCAGCCACGCTGTTTACAAGGTCGCCCCAGACGGCTTATCAGCGACGACGTTCATCGGCAGCGGCCTATCGACACCCACGGGCCTGGCCTACGATTCGACCCACAACATTCTCTACATCGCCGACATGGGTACCATGGCCACCCCGGGTACCGTCTTCAAGTTTGACGGCATCGCCCTCAGCTCCTTCACTGGGGACAGCTTGGTTGCTCCCAGCGGCCTCCGGCTGGCCGGCGGCAATCTGTACGTCGCTGACCAGGGCGGCAACATCGTCAAGAAGTACGATTCCAACGGCACGCTTCTTGCCACCGTCGCCGGCACTGGAACCTTCGGCTTCAGCGGCGACGGGGGCTTGGCCACCGCGGCCGAGCTGGCCTTCCCCGCTGACGTTGCGCTGGACGGCGCTGGCAATTTCTTCATCGCCGATGAGAGCAACAACCGCATTCGCAAAGTCGCCACCAGCGTCAGTTGCACCCCGCCAACCTTCAGCGGAAAATCGGCGAGCGTTCCCTACGGGGCCGCATCGGCGATGCTAGGCGGCACCATCAACGCGGCGGCTACCGGCACGGTGGGCATCACGGTCGGCAGCACGACCGAAACGGCCACGGTCTCAAGCGGCGGTTTTTCCACGAGCTTTCCGACCGGTTCCCTGGCCTTGGGAAGTTACGCCATCTCTTACAGCTACTCCGGCGACGGGACCTTCTGCAAAGCAAACGACAATACCCAAACGCTGATGGTCACCCAGGCCTCCACTTCCACGACCATCTTGGCAAACCCGACATCGAGTGTGTTCGGGCAGCAAGTGACGCTCACCGCCACCGTCAGCGCCGTTGCGCCCGGCTCCGGCACGCCTACGGGCAGCGTGCAGTTCTTCGACGGCGGGACCTTGCTCGGCAGCGGCACGCTGAACGCCATGAACCCAGACACCGCTTCCTTCAATGTCTCCACTCTCTCGCTCGGAGCGCACAGCAACATCACCGCTCATTACGTGGGCGATACGAATTTCGGCGCCAGCACTTCCGCGCTGCCGGCCAGCGTTACCGTCGGCCAGGCCTCCACTTCGACCGCTTTGCTGGCGAATCCGACTTCTGCCGCTTTCGGCCAGACCGTGACTCTCACGGCAACCGTCACCGTTACGGCGCCGGGCTCTGACGCGCCCACCGGGATGGTCCAGTTCTTCGATGGCGGGACCTCGCTCGGCACTGGCACGCTCAACGCCGGGCACCCGGACACCGCTTCGCTCAACGTCTCCAGTCTCTCGCTGGGCACGCACAGCAACCTCACCGCCAAGTATGTGGGCGACGCGGACTTCAGCGGCAGCACCTCCGCGCCCGCCAGCGTGACGATTGGCCAGGGGTCCACTGCAACCGCGTTAGCGGTTTCACCAGGGTCGCAGCAGTACAGCGACCCGGTCACGCTGACGGCTACAGTCACGGTGGTGCTGGGCGCCGGCATTCCGACGGGCACGGTAAGCTTCTACGACGGCGCGAACCTGCTCGGAACAGTTGCTCTGAACCTCGGCAATCCGAATACAACTTCGCTCACTGTCACCAATTTGTCGCTCGGCGCACACAACAACATCACTGCGCAGTACGCGGGTGACGTCTTCTTTACCGGCAGCGTCTCGCCGGCAAAGGGCGTGGCCATCACGCCGGAAGACGCGATCGCCGTCTACACCGGGGGGCTTTCGGCTTCCACCATAAGCCAGAACATGAACACGGGGATCGTCACGCTCAGCGCGTCGGTCCAGGAGAAAAACGATGACGCCACCGTGGGCGACATCACCAAAGCCACGGTGACGTTCCTCGATGTGACCAACCCCGGTTCGCCCGTTATCATCGCCACGGTTCCCGTGGGCTTGGTCAACACCGGCGACACTTCCACCGGGGCAGCGACTTTCAATTGGCCGTTGGTCAACCCCGGCACCTACAAGGTCAGGGCCAGCGTGGGCGGTTACTACACCGGGGCCGCTCCGGACGTCACCGTCACCGTCTCCCAGCCGGGCAACGATTTCGTCACCGGCAGCGGCTCTTTGACGCTCCAAGACCCGGCCGGCCTGGCGGCGGGCGCGGCGAACTCGACCGCCAGCTTCCTGTACAGCGCCAAATTCAACGGCCAGGCCAACCGGGTCCTCGCGGGCAGCTTTAGCTTGACTTATCAGAACGGCAGCGCCAGTTACCAGATCAGCGGAACCTCGCTGACCTCGCTGGCCGTAAACGGCAACGCAGCCACGCTAAACGGCACGGTCACCGTCCAGGACCTCACCCACAACGTGACCCTGGATTCGAACGCGACGTTCCAGCTCGATATGACCAGCAGCACGATCGGCATCACGGTTTGGGACAGCGCCGGCGGCCTGTGGTTCTCGAGCTACTGGAACCCCGCGACGCTGACCACCGTGCAACAGGCGCCCAATCCCGGGGCCAAGCTGTTTATCCACTAAAGGGGAGAAGCCCCGCCACGCGGCCTCGCCACAGCGGGGCCGCTCCGGGCGGGTTCGGGGATTACTCCATCTTCAGGCACCAGCGGATGGCGTTGCGGAGCAGCCGCTGCATCATCGGATGCCCCAGCGCTTCCGGCGTGTGGCCCGGAGCGAGATAGCACAGCCGGCCCTTGCCCGCCTCCCGCCACCAGCCGGCGGGCGCGGCCGTGTTGTCCCGCGCGATGCTGCGCAGCAGCAGGTGCTCCTGGTCCAGGTAGTACTTGCACATATGCTGTTCATCAAAGATCTCGAAGTCTTCGACGCCGGCGGCGACAGGGTGATTGTGGTTCTCGACGCGGACGGTGAATACGTAAGGCTTGGGGTGCCCGCCGTAATCGCCTCCCAGTAACTTGTAATACAGTCCGCCCGGCGGGTAGATCCCCTGGGCGTTGTGGAGCGGCAGGAAGCCGCCGCCGTTGTTGACGAAATCCCAGATGGCCTGCTGCTGAGCATCGGTCATCCACTTCACGTGGGGCTGGTCGTAGCCGTTGGGCCAGTTCATGCCGTCGCGCAGGATCACCAGCAACTGGTAATCCTTGAGCGCCTCGGCCGTCAGAGCTTCCGTGTTCTCGATGAAGGTAACCGGGACGTTCTCGCGCAGAAACGCCGGCGCCAGGCCATCGCGGATGTAGACCGGGCTATGATAGCGGTCGCCGATCAGGGCCAGCGCCCGCGGCCGCTTTGCCGATTGGTAGACCGAGGAGGCATTGCTCTGCGCGAACGCCGCCCCGCAGAGCAGGGCCAGCAACCCGCTGATCCGCAGGGTTTTCATCTGTGTTGATCCGTGCTCATCTGTGGTTTCGTTTTTCTTACTTCGGATTGAAACTGAAATTCGACAGCGCCACCTGGTCGCTGCCTGGGATCAGCAGCCCGAACTTGCCGGCCGTGAAGTCGCGGCCCGGCTCCTTCCACTCGTCCTGCGTGATCCACTTTTCCCCGTCATGCAGCCGGGTGATGACCGCCCCCGCGGCGATGCTCACGTCCATGGTGAAGTAGTCCTGCTTGTTCATGCCGTGCGGCGACTTCACCAGCTCGGTGTGCTTCCCGTTCACCACCGCGATGCGATAGAAAAACTTCTTGTCCATCTGGAACAGCGCATAATTCTTGTCGTCGGTGTAATTCACCACCCATTGCAGCCGCCGCCCGTGCCGCAGGGCCGCGGTGAAGATAAAGCTGCCGCTGACAGGGGTGATCTTGTACAACTCAAAGTTCCCGCCCCTGCGCACGAACCAGTTGCCGTCTCGCGCCCAGGATCCGGCGTTCTCCCAGTCGCCCATGCCGCCCTTGGCGGTGACAGCCGGCGCTGCCTTTTGTTTCGAAAGCGCCAAGTCGACTGCCTTGTTGTCGCCGGCCGCAATCTGCACGGTAACGGTTCGGTCGGCATAGCCGGGCGACCTGGCGGTCAGCGTGTAGCTGCCCTCAAAGAGCGTCAGCGTGGTGTCGGTGATGGCGCGCGGCGCCTCGCTGCCGCGGGCCAAGGTCACGCGGCTCTCGGCCGGCGAGAGATTCAGCCGGACCGTCCCCACCGCCCGCTCCATGGCCACGTCGCTGCCGCTCACCACCACGGTCTCGCCCGCCGCGAAGCGCCGCTGGAGGCGCTTCGGCCTGTACTGGTCTTTGCGCAGCTCAATCGTGTGGTCCCCGGGGCTCAGGTTCGGCTGCGAGAAGGTTCCATCGGGAAGCACCGTCCCCACCGGCTTACCCTCCAACAATACCTGCGCGCCGGCCGGCGCGCCGTGAATGCTGAGTGACGCCACCGTGGGCACCGGCCGCAGCTTGAACTCGACCTTGCTCTCGTCGCCCTTCCGGATTTCCACCTGCTGCTCCGGCCCGCTCTGAAAACCGTCTTTGATCACCTTGACCAGATACTGTTTGGCCGGCAGGTTGGGGATGCGTAACTGGCCGTTGCGCGTCTGCCGCCGCTGCTCTTTGCCGTTCAGAAATACACGCGCGCCGCTCTCGCCGGCATCCACCACCAGCGTGCCCACGTCGCGATCGGTCTTCAGAAACGCCGTGAGCGCGGGCGCCGGGCCAATGCCGATAATCATCTTCCGCTCATCCTTGCCCTCGCCCAATTGCAGCTCGTGGTTGCCCGGCGCGACGTTGTTGAGATCAAGACCCTGCGGCCCCACCTCGCCGGCCGCCTGCCTGTCCAGGCTCAGCTTTACGGGCGTCACACTGGATTGCACCTTGGCTTTGCCGCCGAGATTGCTGACCAGCACGGCGATCAGCTCCTTCGCCTCCACCGCTCCGGTGATCACCGGCGCTGTCCCCGGCGTCACCTCGAAAGGAATGCTGGCCTGCTCGCGGCCCGCCGTCACTTGCAGCGTGTGCTTGCCGGGGCTGACGTTTTCGAGCGTGAACTGCCCGTCCTCGACTTCGCCCGACGCCTGTCCGTCGAGCGAGACCTTGCCTGCTTCGAGATCGGTCAGCACCCGGACGCTTTGCGGCAGCGGCTGCAGGGTGAGATCGAGCGAGACGGGCGAATCCGGCGCTGGATTGATGGAGCTGACCGCGGGCTGGTAACCGTCGAGCTGCGCCTCTAGCTGATAGGCGCCGGGGGCCAGCGTGATTTTCAAATTGGACGTGCCGCGTGCTTCGTTGTTGACGCGGATGGTCGCGCCGGGCGGCGTGGTGCGCACCTCGACGGCGATTCCGGCCGGCGCGGCGCCGCGCTTGATGCGCAAGCCAACGACGACGGCCACTGCCGCCAGCACGATCGCCGCTGCCGCCGGCACAACCCATTTGGGCAATTTCCCGGGACCGGCCTTCGGCGGCGCGGGCGCCTGGGCCGCGGGCTTCGCAGCCTTAGCCGCGGGCTTTACTTGCTCGACCGCAGGCGCTGCTTGCTGGGCCGCGGGCTTTACCTGTTGGACCGCGGGCTTTACTTGCTGGGCCGCAGGCGCTGCGGGCTGAGCCGTGGGGGCCGGCTTCGGCGGCGGCGCGGGTGGCGGAGCCGCCGTGGCGGCCGCCGGTGGAGGCGCTGTCGGCGGCGGAGGAGCTGCTGCCGTGGGTGCAGAGGGAGGCGGGGCGCTCTCGGGGCTCGCTGGCGCGGACGCTCCTGTCGGCGGCTGCTCCGCAATGGCCTGCAGCAGGGACGGATCGACGATCGTCTCGGCGTTCTCATCAAACCGCTGGAATCCCCCGGGCGCGGCGGGCGGGGCTGCTTTCGGCGGCGCTGACTCCATCACCGTCATCTCAGCGTCGGTGGCAAAGCGGGGCGCGGGGCTCGGCGGCGGGGAGGCTGACGTGCCGATCGGCCGCGTGCCGGTGGGCCGCTGGCCCTCCGGCAGCGCCTTGTTCAAGGTGGCGTAAAGCTGCGTCAGCCGTGTGTCGCGCGGATAGGTAGCGAGGCCTTCCTGCACCTGCGCCAGCGCGCCGGGCAGGTCGCCGGCGGTTTGCAGTTGCCGGGCCTGCGAGACGCACTTGTCGACGAACTCTTCGCGCTTGCGGTCCCAGGCCAGCGTTCGCAAGCTCTTGGCCAGGGCGTGCGCCGGGTCCAGGTCGAGCGCCTGCTGGGTCAGCTCTTCGGCCGCGCGCCAGTCGCTGTCGAGCACCGCGCGCGCGCGCTCGAGCAGCGTATCCAGCAGCACGGCGCGAATCACCGGGTTGCGCTCATCGAGCTGGTAAGCGCGCCGCAGCGTCTCGATGCCTTCCTCGGTCTTGCCCTGCGTGTACGCCTCCTGCCCTCGCGCCAGCAACTGCTGCGCTTCCGCTGCGCGCTCCACACCCTGCCGCGCCAGCTTCTCCATCTCCGCCAGCTCGGGGTCGTCGGGAAATTCGCCCAGCGCGCTCGCCACCAGCTCCAGGGCGCGGCTGCTGTCGCCCGCCTCGAGATGCCGGTCGATCTGCTCCACCCACCGCACCTTCGCCTCCGAGCGCGACTGCTGCTCGCGGCGCTTCACCACGCGCTCCATCTCGAAGCTCAGGCCGGGATACTGCGAGTAAATCGTCTTCAGAATCTCCCACTGCCCCAGCGCTTCATTGAACTGCTGGCGCTCTTCGTGGCTCCGCGCCTTGGCCACGATTGACTCCACCAGGTCCCGCTTGTCCCGCATCAGCCGCAGCGAGCGCTCGAAGTGCGACTCCCCGGGGTACTGTTCGAGCGCCTCCTTCAGGATGTTGACCTTGCGCTCCAGGTCCGGCTCGGCCTCCACCTTGCGGTCGACCTCCGCGATCTGCGACGACACTTGCTGCCGCTGCCTCTCCTCCACATCGAACTTCAACGCCTGGAACAGCGCGTGGCCCGGGTACTTGGCGAGGTAATCGTTGCAAATCGCCAGGGCCGGGCCAAAACTGTTCGTCTCGAGGTGCTTGCGCGCCTCGGCGTACGAGTTCTTTATGTTGTCGTGCTCCGAGCGGACCTGGTTGTAAAAGTTCTGGTAGGTAGCCCCGCGCTCCGGAGCGGATGTGTCGGGCGCGCGGCGATCCAGATCCAGCAGCCGCTCGAGCTTCGTCAAAGCCACGCTGACGTCGCCGCTCTGCCAGGCCTCCAGCGACGCCTGGTACAGCTCCTGCTTCTCTTGCCGCGCCTTCAGGTACTCCTGCTCCTTGCGGTCCACGTCCGAGAGCAGTTGCAGCGCGCGCGTCTCCTTGGGCTTCAATTTCAGAACGTTCTGCAGCGCCTGGCGGGCGTGGCTGAAGGCGTGGTTTTCGATGTGCTGGCGGGCCAAGCGAAACCAGTCATCGATCTTGCTCTCACTGCGCTTGTTCTCGATGTTGTTCTTGAGCGACAGCGCGGCGGCGTTGTTCGGATCGAGCTGCAGCACTTCCTGGATCTTCTGCAACGCCAGCGGGAACTCTTCTTCCTCAAAGCGCGTGCGGGCGCTGTCGAGCAGTTGCAGGATCGTCTTCTGCCGCACCGACTGGTCGATCTGCCGCCGCAGCAGCGCGATGGCCGGATCGACGTGCCCCTCCGCCTCCAGCTCGCTCAGGATTTCGGCGGCGAACTGGTAATCGGACTGCTCGAACGCCTTGGTCGCCCGCTGGATGCGCGGCTGGATGCGCGACGGGTCGAAGAACTCGATCGCCTCATTGCGCTGGGCTTTTTGCAGTGTCTCGGCAAACTCCCGCGCGCTCGCAAACCGGTGCCACGGCTGCTTGGCCATGGCCTTGTGAATCACGCGGCTGATCGACTGGCTCACCGCCGGGTTGATCTCCGAGACCGGCGGCGGGCTCTGGTGCAAAATGGCCTGCGCGATCTCGCCCGTGCTCGGCCGCTCGAATGGTCGCCGCCTCGTGAACGTCTCGTAGAACACCACTCCAAGTGAGAAAAGGTCCGAGAGCGCCGAGGGCGGCTTCAGTTCGATCTGCTCCGGCGCCATGTAGAGCAGCGTCCCCTTGTGGCCCATCGTCGAGCGCGTATCGACCATGTGGGCCACGCCGAAATCGATGATCTTCACCGAGTCGTCTTCGAGCACGAAGATGTTGCTCGGCTTCAAGTCCCGGTGGACCAGTCCGCGGTCGTGAGCCGCCTGCAAGCCCCGGCAGGTCTGGCACATAATGTCGATCGAGCGGTCGACGGTGAGGCGATGGCTGGAGGTGCGGATCAGCGAGTCGAGCGTGACGCCCGGCAGCAGCGGCATCACGAAGTAGGGCTTGCTGGCCCCCTCTTCCTCGAACTCCCCGATGTCGAAAATCTCGACGATGTTGGGGTGGCTCATCGACGCCAGCACGTCGCACTCTTTGTAGAACAGGTCCAGCGCGGCGCGGTCCGGGATGTCGCGGATGGTCTTCAGCGCCACTTCCCGCTTGATCAGCGAGTCATACGCCTTGTACACCACGCCCATACCCCCCTGCCCGAGGACCTGCTTGATCTCGTAGCGGCCTTTGATTTTTTCCGGCGTGGGCATAAGTAATACAAAGTCAGGAGGCAGCGAGCCGCTGCTGCAAGCGCCCGCAGGCAGGCGAACCCCGACCAAGCCTATTCTATCTAATAGTACGGCAGGGCAAAGGGAAACCTGCCGAGATTTTCAGGCGGCACCTCCCGGGCCCGGTCGCCAGTTTCAAATCGGCCCGTGGCGCCGCAGACCGGTTCGGCCGGATCGCCGTCTATCCGAGCCATTTGCGAGCGGAATATCGCCTGTGGCAGCATGGGCAGATGCCGGACATCCGTCACTCTCTTCAGATTTCTGCTCCTGCCGGCGCTGTTTACCCGTTGGTCGCAACGGCGCGGGGCTTGGCCCAGTGGTGGGCTGCGGATGTTCAGGAAGTCGACGGCGCCGTGGAACTCGGCTTCTTCAACCGAACCACGGTCTATCGGCTGCGGCCGTCGGCCAACGACCCGCCTGGGCGCGCCGAATGGCTGTGCGAAACAGGAGAGGAATGGAGCGGCAC
>DASQHK010000564.1:0-3586 GCA_035632135.1 Bryobacterales bacterium | reverse complement strand
GTTCCGCCGCGCAGAATCCCCGACGCCGGATCGGCGCCGCGGTCGCCGTCGAAATCCGCGTAGTTATATCCCACCGAGCCGGTCGTCATGAACCCGTTCAGCGGCTCATTGAAAATGATCGAGCCTCCGCCGCCCGAGGTCACCTGGTGCGTCAGGTTTTTGCCGACCATCCCCTTCCCGCTCACCGGATCATACGGCTCGCCGATCTTGGAGAGCAGCAGCAGGCGCACGTTGTGCGGCGTCCAGGCCGCCAGCACCACCACGCCGGCCGGCTGCATGGTCTCCTCGCCCTTCTCGTCCATGTACACCACGCCCTCGGCCTTCCCATCGCGATGGACCACGCGCCGCACCCAGGCGTGATTCCGCAGCGTGAAGTTCTTCCGCCGCTCGAGCGTAGGCATCAGCGTGTTGGTGGGCTGCGCCTTGGCTCCGATCATGCACGCGAATGACGCGCAGAAGCCGCAATACGTGCAGCCCGCCCGCGAGACGCCGTCCGGGTTCGTGTACGTCTGGCTCAGGTTCGCGGACGGCAGCGGGTAAGGATGGTAGCCCAGCTCGAGCGCCGCCTGGCGAAAAAACAGCATCGAGTAAGTCGGCTTGAGCGGCGGTGTCGGATATTCCTGCTGGCGCGGCCCTTCGAAAATGTTGCCGCCGTCGATCAGTTTTCCCCGCAGGTTCCCTGCCTTGCCGCTGATTCCCATCAACTGCTCGGCGCGCCAGTAATCGTTCTCCAGCTCGTCGTACGTGATGCCCCAATCCTGCACGGCGAGGTCCGGCGGCAGCCGCGATGCGCCAAACTTTTCGCGCAGGTGCGTCGCGAGCGTGAAGAAATCCGGCAGATAGCGGTCTGAGATGCCGCCCCAGTGCTCGCCCGTCCCCCCGGTGCCCGTGCCCGGCATGAACGAGCCGTATTGGCGGATCGGCGCCGCGCGGTCCTGGAGCGAGTGCCGGTGTGTGATGGTTTGCTCCGCCGGGTTCTGCATCATCTTTTGACGCAGCCGGTAATCCACCTCGTCCATGTCGTCGGCATAATCCCGCGTCGTCCGCGCCGGCCCCCGCTCCAGCACGACCACTTCCAGCGCCGTGCGGGTCGCAACCTCCTTCGCCATCAGCAACCCGCTCCACCCGGCCCCGACGATGACCACATCAACAGGTTTCAGTCGTCTCATCGCTTTCGCGTTGATGTTACCACGCAAGCCGCCGCCTGGCGCCTGGCCGCCTCCAGGCCCCAATTCCTCACCGCTTGCCGCAACCGCGAGAAAAAAGATTTTGGGTCTGCCCCGTTCTTGGCGTAGAGCCCGTTCCGGAAGAGGTGCTGGCAAGAGAGGGAATCGCGATTTGGTCGGGGCGAGTGGATTTGAACCACCGGCCTCCTGGTCCCGAACCAGGCGCTCTAACCAGGCTGAGCCACGCCCCGACTCTCGTTCACTGGTAGCTTCAGTCTAGTCCCTCCCACCACCCCTGTCAATCAACGTCCAACGGCCAAACAAGCCCGCCCGATTCATCCATCGCTTTTCCCCTTTTCTTCGCTACGGAAATCTGCTAGATTGTTACAAACAGGAGCAGCGTAAAATGATTGAATGCTCGGCCGCGGGCCCGGCGAGCCGCGGCCCGGTGGCGGTCGGCTGCGAAGACGATCGCTCGAGAAGCGCAGGCACGCTCCCCCACGAGCGGGCAGGTGAATGGACGGCGCGCCGGCGAGCAGTGAGTTCTGTAACAGATTGCAAACGCACCGTTTGTTTTCCAATTTCGTGCGCCCCGTGGGACCGGGCTTTTGCACCGTTCCCTTCACAGCCTAACCATAAGAAAGGAAAGGGGTAGTTTGGCAAGACCTAGCGAATTGTGGACGGAACCATGTACTTTCACAGGCTAAGCCGTTCCAAACAAAGGCCGCAATATTTTTCTTTTGTAACGAGGTTGTAATCGATTACTCTCGGCCATCGCATCTGATTCTGGGTATGCAAGCGTCCGCCGCCAATTTGGTGCTGGAGAAAGGGCTGCCGGCCAATGTCGAGGCCGAGCAGTTCGTGCTGGGGTCCATCCTGCTCTCCGACGTGCTGTTCGCGCAGGTCGCCGGCGCCCTCGATGCCGACGATTTCGTTCTCGAAAAGCACCGGCGCATCTTCGCGCGCATGCTGGAGCTGCACACGCGCTCGGAAAAGATCGAATACCTCACGCTGGCCAACGAGCTGATGAAGCACGGCCAACTGGAGTCCTGCGACGGCGTCGCCTATCTCTCGGCCCTCACCGAGGGCTTGCCGCGGCTCGAGAATATCGACAGCTACGTTCGCATCGTCAAGGACCGCTCGCTGCTGCGCCGCCTCATCTACACCTCGCAGTCCATCATGGGGAACTGCCTGGAGGCAGGCGAAGAGGTCGACGAGATCCTCGCCAAGGCCGAGGACATGATCCTCAAGGTCGGCGACTCGCGCATCCGCGGCGGCCTGGCCAGCCCCCGCCAGATCGTGGAGACCTTTCCGGGCGGCGTCAACACCTTCCTCGATCCGAGCAAGCGCCTGCGGGGCCTCACCACCGGCTTCACCAAGCTCGACGAGATGACCACCGGCCTGCAGCCTTCCGAGCTGTGCGTCATCGCCGCGCGGCCCTCCATGGGCAAAACGGCCCTGGCGCTGAACATCGCCCAGCACGCGGCGGTGAAGCTCGCCAAGACGGTGGCCGTCTTCTCGCTCGAAATGTCGTCCGAATCGCTGCTCTCGCGCATGCTGTGCGCCCTGGCCCGCGTGGACAGCCACCGTTTCCGCGGCGGCTTCCTCAACATGGAAGAGCGGCGGCGGCTCTCCGGCGCCCTCAATGAGCTGGTGCAGAGCCCGCTCTTCATCGACGACTCCGCCAGCACCAACTTGATGGAGATGCACGCCAAGTGCCGCCGCCTGCGCAGCGAGCGCGGCCTCGACTTGGTGATCCTCGACTACCTGCAGTTAATGACCGGCAAGGGCAAGTTTGAGAACCGCAACCAGGAGATCTCGACCATTTCGCGCGGCCTCAAGCAGCTCGCCAAGGAGCTGAAGGTCCCGGTCATCGCCCTTTCCCAGTTGAGCCGCGCGCCGGAAGTCCGCACCGGCGATCACCGCCCGCAGTTGAGCGATCTGCGCGAGTCCGGGTCGATCGAGCAGGACGCCGACCTGGTGGCGTTCATCTTCCGCGAAGAAGTCTACAAGCCCGACCGCGAGGACCTCCACGGCATGGCCGAGCTGCTGGTCGCCAAGCAGCGCAACGGACCGACCGGCAAAGTCGATCTGGCCTTCCTGCACAAATACACCAAGTTCGAGAACCGCGCCGAAGACCTGGGCGGCGACGATCCCGACCCTCCGCCGGAATCGATAGAATAGGAGCGATGGGCGCCCGGCCCGGGGCCACCGCGTGGAACGAAGCTTCGTCGAAATCTCCCGCCAGAAGCTGACTGCCAATTACCAAGCCATACGCCGCGCCGCGGGCGTCGAAGTTCTCGCCGTGGTCAAGGCCGATGCTTACGGCCACGGCGCGGTCGAGGCGGCCAGCACGCTCGAAACCGCCGGCGCGGGCTGGTTCGCGGTCACCTCGATCGCGGAAGGCGTCGAGCTGCGCC
>DASQHK010000563.1:0-5506 GCA_035632135.1 Bryobacterales bacterium | reverse complement strand
GGCCGGCGCTAGAATTCCTGCGTCACCCGCATCACTTCCTCGGCCGTCGTAACCCCCGCCTCCACCTTTCCCCAGCCGTCTTCCCGCAAATTCCGCATGCCGTGGCGCCGCGCGCACTCGGTCAGCACGCCGGCGTCCGAGTTGGCCATGATCAGCCGCCGCAGCTCTTCATTCATCTCCATCAGCTCGAAGATGCCGACGCGCCCCACAAACCCCGTCCCCAGGCACTGCGGGCAGCCCGCGCCTTTCCAGTTCTCGACCATCCGTCCATCCGGCGCCTGCACGGCGCCCGCGGGCCGCCGGCAGTTCTTGCAAATCTGCCGCACCAGCCTCTGCGCCAGCACCGCCACCACCGACGACGTGATCAGGTAATTCTCCACGCCCATATCCGTCAGCCGCGTGATGGCGCTCGGCGCGTCGTTGGTGTGCAGCGTCGAGAACACGAAGTGCCCGGTCAGCGCGGCGCGAATGGCGATGTCGGCCGTCTCCCGGTCGCGAATCTCGCCCACCATGATCACGTCCGGGTCTTGCCGCACGATGTGCCGCAGCCCCGCCGCAAACGTCAGCCCGATCTGCGGGTTCACGTGGATCTGGTTAATACCATCCATCTGATACTCAACGGGGTCCTCGATGGTGATGATTTTCTTGTCCGGCAGGTTGATGCGCTTCAGCGCCGAATAGAGCGTGGTCGATTTTCCGCTGCCGGTCGGCCCCGTCACCAGGAAAATGCCGTGCGGCAGCAGCGTATAAAACTCCATGCGCTCCAGCATGTGCCCGTCGAAGCCCAGCTTTTGCAGGTCGTAGAAGTCCCCTGCGCTGCGGTCGAGCAGGCGCATCACCACGCTTTCCCCGTAGAGCGTCGGCAGCGTCGAGACGCGCAGGTCCACCTCGTGCCCCAGCACCTTGAGCTTGATGCGCCCGTCCTGCGGCAGCCGCCGCTCGGCGATGTTCAGCTTGGCCATCAGCTTCAGCCGCGAGGTCACGGCCGCCTTCAGCTCGCGCGGCGGCGGCTCCTGGTCGTGCAGCACGCCGTCGATGCGGTAGCGCACGCGAAACTCTTTCTCGAACGGCTCGATGTGAATATCGCTCGCCCGCCGCTCGAGCGCCAGCGCGATCATCGTATTCACCAGGCGAATCACCGGCGCCTCGCTCGCCATGTCGCGCAGGTGCTCGATCTCCTCATCCGCCTCCGTCACGCCGCCTTCGGCCACCGCCACCTGCTCTCCCTCGCCGTAATACCTGTCGATGGCGTCCAGGATCTCCTGCTCCGCCGCGATCGCCCGCCTCACCTGCAGCTTGGTGAACAGGTGAACCGTATTGATCGTTTCGAAGTCGAGCGGGTCGGACATGGCCAGCGTGACGGTGGAATCCTCCAGCTCGATGGGCAAAAACTTGAACTGCCGCATATAGCGCGGCGCGATGCCTTCCAGCTCGGGCGAGACCGCCGGAAACTGCTGCGCCGAAACCAGCGGGATCTCCAGTTGCTCCGCCAGCGCGGCCAGCACGTCTCGCTGCGCGACAAACCCGAGGTCCACCAGGATCCGTCCCAGCTTGTCGCCGCGCTCTTTTTGCAGCTCCAGCGCTTTTTCCAGGTCGTCCGGCTGCACCAGGCCGCGCCGGATCAGAATTTGTCCCACGCGCTTGTCCATCAGAATTCCTTCACCTCAATCGCCCGGTCCTGCGCGTCCGCTCCGGCGTGGGTGCGCTGCAGCTCCACGAGCGCCTGCCGCGCCGCCTGCATCACGATTTGCGACGGCAGCCCGGTGGTGTCTTCCCAGTTGAAGTTGAAAAGCGTCACCACAATGGCGATTTTTTCGTTCGCCGGAATCTGTGTGAGCGCCGCGGCCTCCCCGGTGAGCAACTGCCGCATACTCGCTTCGAGCGCGCCCAGCTTCTGGCGCTTCTGATGGTTCAGGTTCTGGATCTCCTGCGCCGTGTAAGCCGGCCGAAACGGCGAGATCGCCGCCACCGGCACCAGGTTCACCTCGAGTGTAAACACCACGCCGTAGCCCGCCAGGTAAGCCCCGCGCGTGGTCCCCAGCAGCACAAACGGCGCGTTGGAGGTGACCTGCTGGATGCGCGCATCGATGCGCCGCTCGGCGGTCTTGATCGCCGCCCGCAGAGCTTTGTCGCCCGCCCCGGACGTCTGGCGCGACGCCGCCTGCGCTGCCGGCGCTCCTGCCAGCGCCGCCAGCCACAGCGCGCAAATTATAGCTCGCCACATCCCGTGCAACATGGCCGTCACTGCCGGAACGCCGCCGGCCGCGCCCCGACCGTCTGCGCCGACTGCATGTACAGGACGTTCATCTCCTTCAGCAGCAACTCGTAGCTCTGCCGCACGTCCTGCATATCAGCAGTATGCTGGACCTGCATCCTGGCCACCTCCTGCTGCACATTCGCCGCGCCTCCGCCGAACGCAATCTGCCAGCGTCCCTCCGCCACCGTAACCGACGGCTTGGAGATCCAGGCGCCGGCAAAAAACACCGCCAGCACCAGCGCAAACGACACGGCCAGCTTCGGCACGTAAATCCCGAGCGCGGCCCGCCACCGCGCCGCTCGCGACGGCTCAAATACTTTATCCGAGACGAACGCGATCCGCCGCGGGATCTCTTCGTCCTTCAGCCGCAGCAGCGCCCGGTGCGTCGCCCCCAGCCGCTCCAGCTCCTCCCGGCAGCTCCCGCAGGCGTGGAGATGCTCGTCCACCTGCCGCCGCTCGTCCGCCGGCAGCTCCTCCAGCCAGTAATCCCGCAAATCAAACGGTGCACAATTCATTTGGTTTTCCTCCGCGTGCCCGGCGCCCTCAGCGGCGAATTTCTACGCCACCGGCGCCAGCACGCTCTTCAGGAGTTCAAAGGCCGCGTAGAGACGCGACTTCACGGTCGAAACCGGGCAGGACTGTATGCGGGCGATCTCCTCGAACTTGAAGCCCTGGTACACCTTCAGCACCACCGCTTCCCGCTGCTCCGGGCTCAGTTGATCGAGCGCGCTCTCCACCGCCAGCTCCAGCTCCAGCGGATAAACCGCCCGCCCCGCCACCGCCACCGCCTTGCCGCTTCCGCGCTCGGTTTCTTCCTCGAAATCCAGTTTTTCCCTTCGAAACTGCGAGAAAGCTTCGTTGTGCGCGATGCGGAACAGCCACTGCGGAAAGCGGTCCACCTCGTCCAGCTTCCCCAGGTAGCGGTAGGCTTTCAGAAACGTCTCCTGGCTCAGGTCGAGAGCGTCTTCCCGGTCTTTGACCACGCGCAGCAGGTAGTTGTACACACGCTTCTCCCACCGGGAGACGAGACGGTTGTAGGCCTCCACGTCCCCCCCGCGCGCGGCCGTCACCAGGTCGCGGTCCTCGACCTCGCGGAAAATCAACTCTGACTCCCGATGTTAACTGACGCCAACCAGCGGCAAAAAGTCTGAAGGCTCGCCAATTCGCCTCCCACTATAACACGCCGCGCCCCTGAAGCCTTGTGGTTCTAACGACTTGTGGTGCAACCTGTCAGCCCTGCCGGAGGCCCCGTCACTCGAATGGCCAGGCGGCAGTTCCGGGCGTTTCGGGGTGGCCAACGCGCTATCATGTGTGACTGGCGCGGAGAAATCCGCTTGCGGGCAATCGGAGCGAAACGCGGCAATCAGCTCATACATCGAAGATGAGGATGGAGTCATGACCGGCAGAAGTCAGACGGCGGATCTGTATTCGCCGGAGCAACGCGGAAATGTAACCCGTATCCAGGAGCGTATCTATGTATGAGTCAGGTCGCCGGGTCTGGTGGGACCGCTTGCAGCAGGATGTTCGCTACGGTCTGCGCCAGCTTCGCCGCAACCCCGGTTTCACCACCGTCGCGGTGCTGACGCTGGCCCTCGGCATTGGCGCCAACACAGCGATCTTTAGCGTTGTCAACGCCGTGGTGTTGCGGCCGCTCCCCTATCCGCACAGCGAGCGGTTGGTGTGGATTTCAGAGTTCATCCCTGCCCTTAAAGCTGACCTGACCGGAGGGGCGGATTACGTTGACTGGAAGGAGCAGGACAAAACTCTCGACCAGATCACAGCGTTCGATGAATCCGCCAGTTTCAACCTGACGGGACGCGGTACGCCGGCGCGCATTCACGGCGCGCGCGCGAGCGCCAGCTTTTTCTCCACGCTGGGCGTCGAGCCGCAACTGGGACGCGGCTTCACGGCCGAAGAAGACCAGCCAAACGGCCGCAAGGTTGTGATTCTGATGCACGCTTTCTGGCAGCAGTATTTCGGCTCCGACCCGTCCGTCCTCGGGCAGACGGTGACTTTGGACGAGGCGCCGTACACCGTGGTGGGCGTGATGTCAGCGAGCTTTAAATTCCCAGGAGCCTGGGACGCCCAAGTGCTGCTGCCGCTCCAGCTCAACGAGGCGAGCGAGCGCCTGCGCGTCCGGCAGACGCGCGTGAGTATCATCGGACGCCTGAAACTGGGCATCACCGTGGCTCGCGCCGCGAACAGCCTCGATGCCATACGCAAACGCGCGCAGTCCGCGGCCGCTTCGGCCCCGATGGGCCCCGGCTCTGGAAATGCGGCTGGGCTGCCGCCGCCGGGACCGGGCCAAAATATGATGATGCGATTCGTGATGCCGAACGCGCCGGCACCGGCCCAGGCTCCCCGCTCGGGCGGTCCCGTTCCAGGCCGGACGGTCGATGAAACCGCGGGAGGCCCTCCCGTGGCGCTTACCGCTCCAGGGCCGCGAGCGGGCGGGAAGTCCTCACCCAGAGCGCTGCCGGAAAGCGAGCTAAGGGTCGTGCCCTTCGCGGAGCACCTGGCTGGAAACTTGCGCCCGGCCATGCTGACCATGCTGGGCGTCGTCGGACTGGTGCTGCTGATCGCCTGCGCCAACGTGGCCAACCTGACGCTGGCGCGTGCTTCGGCGCGCACCCGGGAATTGGCCGTCCGCACGGCCCTCGGAGCTGGGCGCGGGCGGCTGGTGCGCCAACTGCTCACCGAGAGTGTGGTCCTGGCCATGGGCGGCGGCGTGGCCGGGCTCCTGCTCGCAGCCTGGGGCGTGGACGTGATGACCCCCTTCATCCCATCGAGCGTGGGCGGCGGCATCCTGAGCCTGGTGCGCCCTCATGTGGACGCGACCGTGCTCCTGTTTGCGCTAACGGTGTCGGTCGTGACCGGCATTCTGTTTGGGCTGGCGCCTGCCGTCACCGCCACCGGCCCGGATCTGGCGGAACGCCTCAAGGACGGCGCGCAAGTGACGAGCGCCGCCGGCCGCGGCTGGCTGCGTGGAGCCCTGGCGGTGGCCGAGCTTTCGCTGGCCCTGATGGTCCTGATTGGCGCCGGGCTGCTGATCAAGAGTTTCTATCGCGTGCTCTCGGTCGATCTCGGCTTTGCGCCGGAGCACGTGCTGACCATGGACCTGAACCTCACCGGCTCGCGATACCCGATGCCGGAGCAGAAACTCGCGTTTTTCTCCGAAGTTTTGCGCCGCGTCGAGTCGCTGCCGGGAGTGCGATCGGCTGCCCTGGGAGATTCCCTGCCGCTCAGTCC
>DASQHK010000562.1:0-3053 GCA_035632135.1 Bryobacterales bacterium | reverse complement strand
CTACTATCTGATTCAGACGGCTCCGGAGCCGCACCGGCGGGCGTTTCTGAAGCCGTTCCTGCGGCTCGACTCGGCCGAATTTTGCGCCTCCTGCCACAAAGTGCATCTGGACGTGCCGGTGAACCAATACCGCTGGGTGCGCGGCTTCAACGAATACGACAACTGGCAGGCGAGCGGCATCTCCGGCGAGGGCGCCAGGTCTTTCTACTACCCAGAGAAGTCTTCGACCTGCGTGGATTGCCACATGCCGCTGGTTCGCTCGCGCGACGCCGGGAACCACGCCGGCTTTGTCCACTCGCACCGCTTCCCTGCCGCCAACACGGCAGTGGCGTATGTGAACCACGACGAAAAGCAGTTGCAGGCCGAGGAGGATTTCTTGAAGGAAGGACCGCCGGGACCGGGCGGGGCGCTGTCGGTGGATATCTTCGCCGCTTCGCCCGAGGAGGCGCAGCCCGGCCAGCCGCAGATGCGGCGGCGCGCGGGAGAAGTGCCTATCGCCGCCTCGACCTTTGCGGTGGGCGAAGAGGCCGAGGGCGCGGCCGGGCCGGTGCTGCTGCGGGAGGTGGGCCGCGTCGCCGCGCCGCTCGACCGCGCGGCGCCCGCGCTCCAGCCCGGCGACACGGTGAAGGTGGACGTAGTGGTGCGCACGCGGAAGGTCGGCCACTTCTTCCCCGGCGGGACGGTGGACGCCTTCGACGTTTGGGTGGAGCTGAAGGGGGAAGACGAAACGGGGCGCGTGGTGTTCTGGAGCGGGCAGGTGAAGGACAGCGGCCGCGGGCCGGTCGAGCCGGGCGCGCACTTCTACCGCTCCTACCAGCTCGACGAGCACGGCCACATGATCAACAAGCGCAACGCCTGGCAGACGCGCAGCGTGCTCTATGTCCGGCTGATACCGCCAGGAGCCGCGGACGTGGCGCACTATCGCGTCCGCATTCCCCGCGACGCGAAGGGCGCGATCAGGCTGACCGCGAAGCTGAACTACCGGAAGTTTTCTTACTACTACACGCAGTTCGCCTACGCCGGGCGGCCGGGGACAGGCGAGGTCACGCCGGCGTTTGACGACCGGCCGTTTTTGTTCCGCGCCTCCGATGTACCGGCGAACGTCTCCGGCGAGATTAAGGGCCGCATCCCCGAGCTGCCCATCGTGACGCTGGCCAGCGCTGAGACGGTGCTGCGAGTGGGCGCGCGCGGCGCAGCAACGGAGTGGCAGCCGGCCGTCCGCCGCGAGGACCGCGTGCGATGGAACGACTGGGGTATCGGGCTGCTCCTGCAAGGCGATTTGAAAGGCGCCGAGTACGCGTTTCAGAAAGTGACGGAGGCCGATCCCGGCTACGCCGACGGCTGGCTCAACGCAGCCCGCGCTTACATCCAGGAGGGCGAGACCGACGCCGCCAAGCCGTATCTGGCCAAGGCGCTGGCCATCAACCCGCGGCTCGCCCGCGCGCATTACTTTCAGGCGCTGGTCGAGAAGGCCGACGGCGACTACGACGCTGCGCTGCGCTCGCTCCAGTTCGCGGAGCAGCAGTACCCGCGGGACCGCGTGGTGCTGAATCAAATTGCGCGTATTTTGTTTTTAGAGCGGCGCTATCGCGAGGCGCTCGCCGTGCTCGACCGCGTCTGCCGGGTCGATCCGGAGGACGTCGCCATGCACTACACGCGGATGCTCTGCCACCGCGGCCTGGGCGAGCTGGAGGCGGCGGGGCGCGAGGAAAAGCTCTTCCGGCGCTTCAAGGCCGATGAAGCCTCGGAGGCGATCACCGAGCGCGCGCGCATGGCCAGCCCGGAGGACAACAACGAGCGGCAGCCGATCCACGAGCACGACAGCGTGCGGCTGGCCAAAGAAGCGCCCAACAAGGCGCTGCGCTCGGCGGCCGCGCAAGAAGCTGGCGGCCCCGACGCCGTGCTGGCCGCCAACGCGGCAGCCGGCGGAGCGCTCCGGCCCGCGGCAGCGCAAGGAGCCAGCGAGGCGCGCACAGCTCGTGCGCGGCGCGAACAGTTCGACCCGCCGCCGGCCACTGACGGCGCGGGCGGAGGCGACCGTTGAAGCTGCCCGTGCCGCAGTTGACGGACCGGCCCAGCAGCCCGGCTCGATGGCTCATCGCCGTGCTGCCGGCCGCTCTGCTGCTGGCCGGCGTCGCGGGCACGCCGTCCGTCCAGTTCACCGACGTCACCGCCGCCGCCGGCATCCACTTCCGCCACAACACCGGCCACTCGGGCAAGAAGTATCTGCCCGAAACGCTCGGCTCCGGCTGCGCCTTCCTCGACTACAACAACGACAACTGGCCCGACATCCTGCTGCTCAACGGCAAGAACTGGACGCCCGGCGGCCGCAAGTCGTACTCCGCGCTTTACCGTAATAACAAGGACGGCACCTTCACCGATGTGACGGCCGCGGCCGGCCTCGCCGTCGAGATGTACGCCATGGGGGTGGCGGTGGGGGATTACGACAACGACGGCTACCAGGATCTCTACATCACCGCGCTTGGCGGCGACCACCTGTTTCACAACGAGCGCAACGGCACGTTTCGCGACGTGACGCGAGCCGCTGGTATTAGCAATGCCAACTTCGGTACCAGCGCCGCCTGGCTCGATTACGACCGCGACGGCAAGCTCGACCTGTTCGTCGCCAACTACGTGCAGTGGTCGCCGCAAACCGACCTGTGGTGCTCGCTCGACGGCCAGACCAAGTCCTACTGCACGCCGGAGTCTTACAAGGGAACGGCCTCGAGGCTCTACCACAATCTCGGCGGCGGCAAGTTCGAAGACGTGTCGCAGAAGGCGGGCATCGCCGACCCGGCCAGCAAGTCGCTCGGCGTGGCGGTGCTCGATTTCGACGGCGACGGCTGGCCCGATCTGTTCGTCGCCAACGACACGCAGCCCAACAAGCTCTATCGCAACAACCGCAACGGAACCTTCAGCGAAGTAGGTGTGGCGGCGGGCGTGGCGTTCGGCGAGGACGGCGTGGCGCGCGGCGCGATGGGCGTGGATGCGGCCGACTACGACCGCTCGGGCCGCCCGCACCTGCTGGTGGGCAACTTCTCCAACCAGATGCT
>DASQHK010000561.1:0-3765 GCA_035632135.1 Bryobacterales bacterium | reverse complement strand
TTGAGCGTTGGCCAACGCGCTCCGGTAATAACTGGTGTTTGGCCGCAGGCGCCGGGTCCTCCAGGGGGCCCGGGCAGTCTCGCGGCTACCGCCCCTTTGATACGCGCGATTCACTGCAAAGTGCCGCGGATGAAGAGGGGGCGGGACAGCACGTTCATCGATGGACGCAAGACGGGAGAACGAAGGAACACCCCACCGGCTTGGCTCGGCGGGGCCGGGCTGAGATTAACCTCTTCCGGCCGGTGGCCCATTCGGATCCCGCGCACCCCGGCGGACCGAAGTGCGGTGGAGAGATCCACACCTTCGGCCGCCGGCCCGGAGCATTTCTTAACTCACAGCTTTACCGTAACGCCGTAGTGTGCCCGCGCGTCTTCATTTCTAACTTCTTCCATTCTTCAATCTCTCCATTCGTTCCAGGTACGCGATCACTCCCCACACCAGCGCAAACCCCGCCAACTGCGCCGGGCTGACCCGCGCGCCCAAAAACGTCCAGTTCAGCAGCGCCGCCGTGGCCGGGAAGCCGAGTTCGGCGATCGACGCGAGTGACGCCCTCGTATGTCGTAGCCCATGGTAGTAGAGGAGCAGCGCCGCCAGCCCCGGCACGAGCGCCATCAGCGCGAGCGCCTCCGCCTGCTTGGCGGCGAGCCGCGTCACCACCGGCTGCGGCGCGATCCACGCCAGCGCCGCCAGCAGCGGCGTGGCGCACACGATCCGCAGTGACGTCAGCGTCAGAAATGAGACACGGTCGAGCGCGTACCGTCCCAGCACGGTCGAGGCCCCCCATAGCCCCGCCGCCGCCATCGCCAGCAGCGCCGCTGCCGCGCGCTCGCGGCTCAAGCTCCCCAGGCGGTCTCCAAAGCTCACCAGGTACGCCCCGCACACCGCCGCCCCCAGGCACGCCCAGAACCGCCGTCCCAGCCGCTCCCCCAGCAGCGCCGCCGCCAGCAGCGCCGTGAAAAGCGGCTGCATCTTTTGCAGGAAAACCGCCGCCGTCGGGTTGCCGATCTTGATGGCTGCGGTGAAGCAGACCGTGCCCAGGGCCGACCCGCCCCAGGCAATGCCCAGCACCGCGCCCCACCCGCGCGGCCCCAGCGCCCGCCACTCCGCCCGCCTCCGCCAGAACGCCGGCAGCAGCACCGCGGTCAGAATCAGGTGCTCGCAGAGAACAATTTGTGTACTACTAAGACCTTTAGTGAGCGGCCGCCGCAGCAGCGTGTCGGTGCCCCACAGGCTCGCTCCCGCCGCCACCCACGCCAGCGCCCACCGCCGCCCGGCGGCTCCCCCGCTCGCGGCCCCTGCCGTCCTGCCGTTGCTTACAGCTCCGATTCCGCCTCCGCTTCGTCGGCCGCCTCCGCTCCCCCCGACTCTCCCTCGCGGATGATCTCCCGCGCCCGCTCCGCATCCGAGGCCACCACCCGCACCTCCACGCGTCCTACAGGAAGCTCCACCACGTTCTCGCGCACCAGCACCGACTCGATGCCGCTCGCCTCGAGTAGCGCATGAATCTGCTGCGCCTCGATCTCCGCGCTTACCCCGGCCGATTCGAACACGTTCATCAGCGTCTCGTCGTTTGGACCCCGTTCTTTTCTCATGCCTGGCCTCCGCTGGCGCCGTCCGCGCGGGTTGGACCCGCTCCCCTCCTCCTGATTATAATTCTCTTATAAGTATGCCGCCGGCCACCCCAGAGGAAATCGCCGCCGAGGCGCGCCTGGTCCGCCGCCTGCAATTGATGATGGACCTGGTGATGTCCGTCATCAGCCAGAATGACGCCATGAGCGTCGAAGAGGCCAGCGAGCTGATCGCCTCGGCCCGCCGCGCCGCCCTCAACCTGTTTCCCGGCAAAGAACTCGCCTACGACCTGATCTACCGCCCCCGCTTTCAGCGCCTGATGGCGGAAAAGTACGGTCTCCAGTAACGCTCGGCGTCCTATCCCGTGCCGCCCGCCGGCGCCCCGGCCCGGCGCGGCGCTCCCTGCGCCCGCAGTTCCGCCCTCACCGGTATCCGCAGGAATTGCGGCAGGAAGTGAAACGGCGGTCGCGGGCCGAGCACCTCAATCGCCTGCCGCGCCATCCGCTCGCGATACTCCGCCGCCTCCCGGCGGTCAATCAGATGCGCCAGCTCCAAAATTCTTCCCCCGGAAGGCTCCGCGCGGACCTCCATCCGGCTGTCCAGCGGCCGCGCGAGCTCCGCGATGTCAGCCGCGCGGAGCTGGGCGTTCTGGTCCTCGGCGAGCCTCAGGCGAACCCCCATCTCGGCTTTGCCGTCCAGCCGCTCCAGCGCCGCCGCCAATTCCGCGCCGCGCGCCGCCAGCAAATGTCCCACCGCCGCCTCGGTCCGGAAGCTTGTCCCGAATCGCAGCGGCAGCACCGTCGCGCGCCGCCATGCGGTTGCCAGCACGGCCCCGTGCTCCAGCATCAACTGCGGCGTGGACCGCTTTCCCGCCCCCAGCAGGCGCACTGCGGCCACCAGGTCGCGCTCGTGCACAAATTGCACGGGCGCCTCGTGCAGCGTGCGGTACAGGAGATTTTCAATCTGCGGCCCGGCTCGGGCAATGAAGTAAGCGTAGAGCATGGGGACCTTCGCGATCTCGGGAGAAACTCGCTCTGAGGAAACTCAGCCATATTAGTCCGCCCCGCTCCGCTTTGCAAGCGCTTCTTTCGAGCCCATCTGCGCCGGCGCAGACCGGCGGCGTCAGCCCCGCTTGTAGAGCTGGCGCGGCGCGCGGTGCATTTGCTTGACGCGGCGCTTTTGTTCGGCGGCGGCCCGCTGGTCCTGCCGCGCTTCGAGGTGGTCAAGCTCCCGCCCCAGCTTGGCGTAGCTGCGCAGGCGCCCGGCGTCGAGACGTTGTTCTTCGATCGCCTGCCGGACGGCGCAGCCGGGCTCGCCCTGGTGGCGGCAGTCGCGAAAGCGGCACAGCGCGGCCAGCGCCGCGATGTCCGGGAAGGCCGCCTCGATCGGGTCATCGGACGCTTCCGCATCCGTCCAGAGCTGCAATTCCCGCAGGCCGGGAAGGTCCATGAGGAGCCAGCGCTGGGGCATGAGGATGAGCTGCCGGTGCGTGGTGGTATGGCGGCCGCGGCCATCGCGCTCGCCGGCCGGCGCGACGCGCTGGGCGTCGAAGCCGAGCAGCCGGTTGACGATGGTGGACTTGCCGGCCCCCGAAGATCCCAGCAGCGCCGCCGTCTGGCCCGGTGCAGCGTGCAGGACCAGGCGCTCCAGGCCCTGCCCGGTGAGGGCGCTCACCACCACCACGGGCGCGCCGGCGGCGATGGCGGCGGCTTGCTCCAAGCAGTCGCGGCCGTGGGGGCGGAGGTCGGCCTTGTTGAGCACGATCACGGGAGCGGCCCCGCTCTCCGCGGCCAGCAGCAGGTAGCGCTCCAGACGCCGCAGGTTGAAGTCTCCATCGAGCCCGCAAACCAGGAACACAATGTCGATGTTGGCGGCCAGGATCTGCTCCTCGGTGGCCGCGCCGGGCTGCTTGCGGGAAAACTTGGAGCGGCGCGGAAGCACCGCGTCGATTTGGGCGCCGCTTCCCCCTCCGCGCAGCGCGACCCAGTCGCCCACCACGGGCCAGGCGGAGGCGCTCGCCGCATGGCGGAAGCGGCCGCTGACCTGCGCCTCGATCTCGCCGCGCTCGCTGAAAACGTGGAAGAGGCCGCGGTGCGCCAGGCACACCCGCGCCGCGGCGCACCCGGCGGCGGCGTAAGGGCGGAAGGCGTCCGCAAAAAACAAATTCCAGCCAAAATGTTCGAGCATCATGGAAAA
>DASQHK010000560.1:0-14950 GCA_035632135.1 Bryobacterales bacterium | reverse complement strand
GAGCGTATCGCTGCGCGGCCGGGCGCTCGACAACGTATTCGGCGAATTGACGCGCGACAGCGCCGACCAGGCCGTGTTTTGGGTGAAGGGGAAGCAGCAGAAGATCGAGGTGATCTACGGGGTCAAGTACCCGGTGGCGGTTGTTTATGCGCCCGTCAACCAGAAGGCCGACTTCATCTGCTTCGAGCCCATGACGGGTATTACCAATGCCTTCAACCTGGCCCACCGGGGCGTCTACAAGGGGCTGCAGACGGTCGCGCCCGGAGCGAGCTGGCAGGAAAGCTACTGGGTTCGGCCGAGCGGGTTTTAGCCTTTTGACGCCGCCAGGCGAGGACCGCGCCGAGATCTGCTAATCCACGTAGGCGATGCAGTCCACCTGCAACAGGTTCCCTTTGGTCCGCGTTGAAGCGACGCCGTGCACCGATCGCGCCGGCGCCGGGCTGTGGAAGAAGCCGCGGTAGCCGTCGTTCATGGCATTCCAGTTGCTTTCCGGGTCGATAATAGCCACGTTGACCTTGAGCACGTTATCCATCGAGCTGCCTGCCCGCTCCAAAATCTCTTTCATCGTGCTCAGCGCGCTGCGCATCTGCACGCTGGCGTCGCCCGCTTCCTGGCGTCTCTGCGGATACCAGCCGGCGATGCCCGAGACGAACAGCAGATTCCCCGAGCGGATGCAGGAGGAAATAATGCCCTCCGCCTTCTCGCCCGGCCGCAGCCCGGCCGCCTGCTTCTTCGGCGACCACGCTGCTCCCGTCGCGGCGCGGAGCGCGCCTCCGGTCCCCAGCCCCGCCAGACCCGCCCGCAACACGGCGCGCCGTGAATTTCCCTTGGCCTGCAGTTGCTCTCTGCTTTTTGCTTTCATACTCAAACGGAGCTTCGTTGGCGATTCGGCGCCGCCGATTCAATCTAAAACAGGTACTTCAATCCGAACTGCAGCGTGCGGGGGTCGCCGGCGCTGGTGATCTGGCCGAACGTGGGGGTGCCGAGCGTCGTGCCGGGGTTCCCGAAATTGGCGTGGTTCGGGAAATTGAAGAACTCCGTTCGGAACTGCAAGTGATGGCGCTCGGTGAAGGCAAACGTCTTGTAGACGGCGAAATCCCAGGAGAAAAGCCCCGGCCCCAGCATGATCCCGCGGCCTGCGTTGCCCGGCGTGTAAGGCAGAGGCGCGCCGAAAGCGGCGGTGTTGAACCACTGATTGATGGTAGCGTTCGACACCGACGTCGGGCCGCCAAGATAATTGGGCCGGCCGTTGCCGTTGCCGGTGTTGAGGGGATCACCCGGCAAGCCCAAAGTCAGCGGGCGGCCGCTCTGGCGGCTGATGATGCTGGCGACGTCCCAGCCGCCGAGCAGCGCGTCGGCGGCGTGATTGGCCGAGCCGAGGAACCTCCGGTTGCGGCCGAAGGGAAGCTCGTAAACCACGTTGGCCGTGAAGCGCTGGCGCAGATCGTAGGCGGGCGGCCCCTTCTCGCAGGAATTGATGCAGTACGGATTTTGGGCCGTGCTGCCGCCTTTGTCTCCGGTCGAACCGGAGACGTCGTCCAGCGCTTTTCCGTAGGCGTAGCCGGCCAGCAGCATGAGCCCCTGCGAGAGCTGGCGGTCCAGTTGGACTTGTAAGGAGTGATAGGTGGCGTTGGACCACGGCTCGACGACGGCGACGTTGCCCAGGTCCTGCCGCAAGACGCGCCGCGGCTGGACGGCGCCGGCTCCCATCGGCGCGAAGTTCACATTCACCGCTTTGGCCAGGCGGGTGGACTTGTTGCCGACGTAGCTCACCTCCAGCACCGTGTTGCGGGCGATCTCCCGCTCGACGCCGACGGTAAAGAACTGCACGTAGCCCATCTGGAGGTGCTGATCCATCCCGTAACCAGCGGGCGCGCCGGCCGAGGCGCCCGTATCGGGGAAGGGGTTGCTGAGCGAAAGCGTGGCGCGGTTGGGGAGGCTCTGGTAAGTCAGGACGTTGCCGAAAGGCGGGTTATACGGCAGGAAGAGAAACTCGTCGTAGTTGTTGGCGTTGAAATAGATGCCGTAGCCGCCGCGAACGACCGTCTTGTTGTCGTTGAAGGGCCGGTAGGCAAAGCCGAACCGGGGCGCGAAGTTGTTGCGGTCGGTGTGGTAAATGGGCGTATTCTTGGTGAAAGGCGCGTACTCGAAGTCGGCTTTCACCGGGTCGAAGTTGGGGCTGAGGCCGAAGATGTCCACCGGCGCGCCGAGCACCTCGTAGCGCAGGCCCAGATTCAGCGTCAGCCGCGAGGAGACGTGCCAATCATCCTGCGCGTAGATGCCGTAATTCGTCATGCGGAGGTTGCCGGTGGAGATGTAGGTTGATGCGCCGACCTGGGTCTGGCGCGGCAGCCCGAGCAGGAAATCGCCGAGATTGTCGCCGGCAAAGTTGCCGTCGAAAGTGAAAGTGCCCTTCTTGTTTTGCGGCACCCTTTGGAAGATCTGGCGGCGGAGCAGATCCATCCCCATTTTGAACGAGTGCGCGCCGTGGTGGAGCATGACGTTGTCCACGAACTCGAAATTGTTTTGGGTGGAGTAATCGGGAGTGGAGCTGGTGGACCCGATGCCCGTATATCCGGTGACGCCGATGATGGGGAGATCGGCGTAGGCGGGGTCGCGCGTCACCTTGGCCAGGTTGAACTGGATCGGAAAGTCCGGGAACGTCTTGAGCGGCGCGTCGGTGAAGATGATTCTGGTGTAGCCGAAGCGGGCCTCGTTCAGCAGCGTGGGCGAAAAAGTGTGGGTCTCGGCCAGGACGGCGCTCTGCGCCGTATCGTGCGTAATGATTGCAAAAGGAGGGTAGACCGGGGGCCGGCTGTCCTCAATTCCGGCGTGCCCGTATCGCGCAAAAACCTGGTCTTTGTCGGTCAGCCGGTGATCGACGCGCCCGAAGTATTGGTTTGTGGTGACGGCCTCGCTGAAGGCTGAAACGAAATTGCGGGTGGGGTCGGCAGGATTATTCGGCGCGGGCCAGAAGGCGCCCAGAGCTTTGGAGACCGGGTCGATGCGCGAAGCCGGAATCTGCGCGTTGGCGAAAGCCGTGCCGGACAAGGGATCGACGATGGTCTTGCCCAGCGAGGAAAGGTCGCCTTGCAGTTGCGGCGCGGTGGGAACGCGGGTGGTGGAGACGCTGGCCTGGCGCAAGCGCAGGCCGTCGTAGCTGCCGAAGAAAAAAGTCTTGTTCTTGATGACCGGGCCGCCCAGGACGCCGCCGAACTGGTTGCGCCGCAGGTTGGGCGCGCTCCCGGTGCGGTCGAAGAAGTTCCGCGTATCGAGCGCGTCGTTGCGCAGGAACTCGAACAGAGCGCCGTGCAATTGGTTGGTGCCGGATTTGATGGCGACGTTGATGGTTGCGCCGGCCACGGTTCCGAACTCCGCCGGATAAATGCCCTTGATGAGGGTGAACTCCTGGATGGCGTCCATGCTGGGCTCCAGGCGCGAGCGGTTGCCAGTCAGCTCGCCGATCTGGATGCCGTCCAGGCGGAACACGTTGTTACTGTTGCGCTGCCCGTAGACGCTGCCCGCGCCCTGATCCTTGATGACCGTGCCCACCGAGCCGGAAGTGATGTTGTAGCCGTCGCCGGTGTTGACGTTGGCGGTCAGGCGCGTGAGCTGCATGAAGTCGCGGCCGTTGAGCGGCAGATCGACAATCGCCTTTTCCAAAATAACTTGCGAGGTGGAGGAGTCCTCCGTTTTCAGCACCGGCGCCTCGCCGGTGACGGTGACGGTTTCGCTGACCTGGCCGACCACGAGCTGGAAATCAACTTGCGCCTTTTGATCGATGGTGAGCTGGACGTCCCGAACCTCGCTTGCACGAAAGCCGGCCGCCTCGGCGCGCACGCTATAGCGGCCGATGGGAAGGGCGAAGACGGTATAGGTGCCCTCGCTGCCGGTTTTGGTGGTCCGGACGAAATGAGTATCGACGTTGGTGGCGGTGATGGTGGCGCCGGCGACGACAGCCGAAGACGTGTCGGTGACGGTCCCGAGCACGGTGGCGGTGGCGCCGGTTTGGGCCGCGAGCGGCAGGCCCAGACAGAGAAAGGCAACGAATGAAAATACAACCCCTTTGCACATGGCAGAATCGTAACAAGCGGAGGCGGACTGTGTCAATGCGCGGTTCGCGCTCTGTCAGGCGGCCGGCTGACCCGCCTCGCGTTTCTTCCAGCGGTACGCGGCAACGGAATTTTTCCAGAAGAACTTTTCCACGGCTTCCTGTCCCTTGCTGGTGAAATACTCGCGGACGACATGCAGCACTTGTGAGTATGTCCCTAACGGATCGCTGTTCGGCCAGTCACTGCCGTAGAGCAGCCGATCCGGGCCGAAAACATCCCAGATCTCATCCAGCCTCGAGCGGTAGAAACTCAGCTCGTAGTGGACCCGGCCGCCCGAACGCCGGAGAACTTCGGAAACCTTCACGTAGACCTGGGGGCGCTTGCGAAGCTCTTGCAATGCGTCTTGGTAGGTGGCGCGAGCCGCGGCCTCCTGCGGAGGATCCATCGATGGGAGGTGATCGATCACGATCCGCAAATCAGGAACCTGATCCGTAAGCCGCACCACATCGGAAAGCAGGCGCAGGCTGGCGTTCGCTGTATCCAGCTCCAGGCCCGCTGCGGCCAGCTCCTTCAGGCCGGAAATGAACTCCGGCTTAGCCATCTCGGCGCGCAGGTCTCTGTCCCACAAATACCCATAGCGGATGCCCAGAAACAGCGGGTTTTTGTGGAAGCGTTCCAACTGCCGGCGGAAGTCCGGCTTGCCGGGTTCCAGGTCGCCGACGGTCCCGACCATGATCTTGTCCTTGGCCGCCACGTCGAGAACCCATTGGTTGTCCTCGAGCCACGGGCTGCATTCGACCTCAATCGCGCCCTTGATGCCCAGCGTCTTCGTCAGGGCGCGGTACCTGGCGGGCAACGCAGGCCGGTACATGACGGTGTCCTTCGGCGGCCAGGGCACGCCCTGGGGGCGCGTCGGATCAAACAGATGAATATGCGTGTCGATGATGGGGAAGGACGGGACCTGCGCGCGCAAGCCCCCCAAGGCCATCCCCGCTGCGGAGCCGAGAAAAGTTCGGCGATTCACGGTGGTATTATCGCACCTCCCATTCGGAAGCATCAATCCGCCGAGCGGACCTCGATCTTCTGAATGTGCACGTCCACGTCGGAATCGTTGGCCACGATCAACTCCTGGAGCGGGCTGCGGTCCCCGTACCAATACGGCTGCGAGCTAGGGCGGATCAGGTAGTCCTGCCTCGAGCCGCCGCCCAGGATAAACAGCCGGAAACCCTTCTCGGTCGAAGCCGGCACGTTCGCCTTGGCGTAATTCACGTACAAATGGGTCTGCTGCGGAGCCGAGGCGGCGATGTGGATGTAGCTGTGCGGCGCGGCCGGCAAATCCAGCGGCAGCCGCCATTCCGATTCGCCTCTCAGCAGCATAGCTTCTTCGGCCGACCACAGGGTCTTCGTTTTCCGCAGCGCCTCGTAGGGGTCGCGGTTGGCCCACAGCCACGGCAGAAACTTCAGATTATAAATGCTGCTCACCTGCGTCGAATCGACGTTGGGCCCTTTTCGCTGCACCGAGACGGCGAGATCCCGGATGCGGAACGCCGGCCCCGGCTCGGGCGCCTCGACCTCCAGCCGCTCCAACCGGCCCTGAAACTCGAGCGGCGAGCAAATGCGGTAATGCACCCATTGCCCCGCCTTCGATGCCCCCAGCTCTCCATATTTCACCGTCACCGGCTCTGTATCGTTGCTCGTCTCCGGCTCGAAACGGAAGTCGAGCCTGCCCTGCGTCTCCGCAAGCAGGTCAAACTCGACGACGGCCTCCCGCCCCGGCCCTACCAGAACTCCCGGGGCCGGTATTTCGACGCGGCGTCCCGCGGCCACCTCGGCCGGCGCGGCCAGCCGGCGCGGCGGCGGCGCAACATCGCTCTCCGGGCCACCGCCGCGCGCGGCGTAGACCACGAACGGCCCGACCCTCGTTTCCCGCCGATAAAACTCGTGCAGCCGCTCGTGGATGCGGTAGTTTTTCACGCCGTCGGGGAGGCCGTCCACATCGTTCAGCAGCTCATTGCCGCCGTAGGCCACGACCACTGGAACCCGCGCCGGATCGAGTCTCTCCACATACTGCCGCTGCATAGTATCGGAAACCGTCGAAATCATCAGGATGACGAAGCCGGGAAACGGCCGGTCCGTGATGACATAGAGCAGCGGCTGGTTACCCAGCTCGGCGAAGGTCTGGCTGCTTCGCAGCCTGGCGTCGGTGTAGTCCTTCAGCTTGTCAAAGTCTTCCTCGACTTTCGGAATGAATTTCGAGCGATGGCTGAACCGGCTGACCTGCTCGGGCCGCTCGATGGCGGGATTCGGATCGGCCAGCAGAGCGTGCACCAGCAGCCTCCCTTGCATGACCGGAAACATCCGATGAATGGGCGGCTGCGCCAGCGCCGTCAGCACCATGCCCACCGTTCCCAGTCCGATGACCAGAGCCTTGCGGTTCTTCACCAGCACCGAGGCGCAAAGCAGGATGGTGAGCACGGAGTAGCTCAACGAATACAAGGAAAGCTGCCCGTAACCGACCAGGTCATCGGTGAAGCGCCCCAGTCCGCGATAGTAAATGTGCACGTTGTAGCCGGCCAGCGCCACAAAGATCGCCCATCGCCAGTTCCATTTTTCGCCGACGAGCGAAGCCCGTCCGAGCCGGACGGCGACCGGCAGGGCCAGCAGCAGAGCGGCCGGCAGCAGCAAGAAGTGGAACAAGTGGGTCACGCCGTGGTCGACCTTGCTGCTGAACACCGTCTCCACTCCCGTGTGCAGCTCGTTAAAAGGCACGGAAAAGAATTCGCGGATGACGGCGAGGACCTCCAGCGGATGCGAGCTGCGCGCGAACAGCGCGGCGAGATAGGCGGCCACCGCCCCCGCCGGCGCCCAGAGAAAGGAAACGGCGCGGCGCGCCCGCCGGAGATGCTCCCCGGACGGCGCGGCCAGCGCGTAAAAGCCGGTCATCACCGCGAAAACCAAGGCCAGCGCGATGCCCGCATCCACCCGCACAAACAGCATCGCCAGAATCGCGGCGCCCGCCCAAAAAAAAGCGCGCCCCGTGCCCAGGCGGAACGCGCGCCCCAGCGCCAGCAGGACCACGAGTCCCAAGGAGTACACCGGGGCGGCGTAGCCCAAATACGGCTGCGCCATCGGTTGCACCAGCAGCGGCACGAACAGCGCCAAAGTCGGCGAGCCGGTCACCACCCGCAGGAACCAGTAGACGGCCACAAAATCCAGAGCGATGGTGAACGGCAGCCCGAGCCAGAAGGCATCCACCGAATAAGTGCCGTACACCAGCCGGTGCAGGAGCAGCGGCAGCCCCGAAAACAGCCCATGGGTAGGAAGAATATCTATGTAGGGCAGCTTGCCGAAGCGCATCCACTGGTGCATCGGCAGCAGGGCTTCTCCGAAATGGTGGACGTCCCAATGGGTCAGCTTGCCGGCCGGGGCGAGAACGCCGTTGGCCACAAACACCAGCGCCCCGATGGCCGCGGGGAAAAGGAGCCGGGTCAGCAGCCGGGCCGGCGCGCCCAGCCGCGGCAGGCGAAATGCGAGCGCGGCCGCCGCAATGGACGGGCAGAGCGCCGCGCAAGCGAGCATCTCGCGCTGTGCGAGCCACCGGAACGACGGCGTTAAGTGGAAGCGCAGGAAAAGAAAATACCCCGTCTCCTGCGCGGCAAAGCCCACGGCCGGCAGGGCGATCACCGGAATGAGCGAAAGCAGCACCCAATCGATAAACGCGGTGGCGGAGTAGCCGCGCCGGCGCGCCAGCCAGTCGACCAGCGGTGGCGCCGCCAGCCACACCAGGAACACCGTGACGCCGGCCAGCAGCGGGAACGCCGCGGTCACGCGCTCCTGCCGGACGCCCACGGCGAAGAAGCCCAGTACGGCCAGAATCGCCGCCAGGCCGAGGCCATGGAGCAGCGCGGGCCGCGGGCGAAAGCCCGTGTCCACGTAAAACAGCGCCGGAAAACCAATCAGCGCGGCCGCCGTCAGGCAATAGAGCTGGAGGCCGGCGATCCATGCCGCCGCCATCCTCCCGCTCGGTTCGTTGGGATAAAGCGCCAGCACGCTCAGCAGCAGCAGCCCCAGCACGTGCGCAGGCAGGAGGCTGCGCCGAAACCGCTGCGGAGCGTGCTCGCTTCTCACGCGCACCGCGCAGCGCAAGAGGTGGAGCACGGTCGGCGCCGCCACCACCACCAGCAGCATGATCAGCAGCGACTCCACCAGCATCGGCGCACGCTTAGATATGTCGACGCGGTCCAGCACGGCCGCGCCCAGAATCCGATCCGGGAACTTATCGAGCGTGGTATTCCAATGCGAAACCCGATGCAGCACGACCAGCCCGGCGATCCCAGCCGGCGTCGCCCACTCGAGCGGCTTCAGGTCGGAGAGAAAATCCAGAAAGGTTAGCAGCGGCCCGCGCGTTCCTTGCAGCCCCCGCCAAAATTCGCCGGCGGAGACGAACGGCCGCTCCTCACCGCGCGCCAGCAGCCGCGCGATCCACAGCGTCAGGGTCGCCGCCAGCAGTCCCCAAGCCGGCGCGCTCCACCCGAACGAGTGGAACTCCATCGTTCCCGGAAAGGGATATCGCGACAAGCGTGCCCACGCCCAGCACGCCAGCCCAGCGGCCGCCGCCAGAAAATAAGTCAAAATGAAAGGCATCTCCGTTCATATTAGGACAATCCGCATGGCATCCTCGCGAATATGCGTTTTTCTCTCTGTGATTACCTGGAGAAGGATCGCGCGGCCCTGTTGGCGGGCGATTGCCGCCAGCGGAGCAGCCCGTGCCCTTGCCCGTGCGGGTCATCTCATCCAATGTGAGGAGGCGCCTCAGCGTCCATCCGGCATGCGAGCTGGGCCATGGTTCTAGCGCGACGAGACCGCTTGCTAACGTGCGCGGCTCGGAATCGGCTTCACGGACCTGCGAACGCTTTTTTCAGCAGCCTTTAGCACGATGACCGTCGCGCCGCAAGCCGCGCTTAATTGGGCTTGCCGCGCATGCCGGGCCAGCCGCGCTCGGCCAAGGTTTTGATCCCGCTGCACCGCGCGTTCACGAGCAGCTCTCGCAGCATCAGCAGCTCGTCGCCCGAGAGGTTCGAGATCATCTCCTCAAACTCGCCGGGCGTGATGCTTTCGTCGGAGGTGACTTCCTGGAAGATCCTCCGCACCTTCTCGCGGTCGACGTTGCGGTCCACAGTGTTCCAATTCTAGCACCCGAGAAAGCCTGTGTAGGCAAGGCCGCGCAAGCCGGCGTCTGGCTCCGCCGGGGCGTGGCAGCGCGGCCGGGCGACGCGGCGGGCGTGCTAGAATCATCGGCGGGGATTCGCAATGAACCGGAGAGAATTCGTGGCGGCGACCGGTGCGGCTCTGGCCTCCCGCGCGGCCGCGGCGCCCGCCTCGGGCAATCCGTTCATCAAGAGCATCTGCGCGGTGATTTTTCCGCACGCGATGCCCTACGCCGAGTGCTTCGCCCAGGCCAAGAACGCGGGCTTCGACGCGGTCGAGATTCAGTTGAGCCGGGAGATCACGCTCGACTCGACTCCCGACCAGGTGAGGCGGGTGGGCGAGGCGGCGCGTCAGGCCGGCATTGCAGTCGCCAGCATGTGGGTGCAGCCGCTCGCCCGCAACCCGCTCAACAGTCCGGACGCGGACGTTCGCGCGCGGGGCGTCGAGACGATCCGGAAGGCCGTCGAGTTCGCCGCCTATCTCAATTGCGGCGCCCTGCTGCTGGTGCCGGGACGGCTCGGCAACGGGGCGAAGTTTCAGATCGGCTACCAGGCCACCTGGGAGCGCTTCACCATCGAACTGAAGAAAGCGATTCCAGCGGCCGAGCAGGCCGAGGTGTTGCTGACGCCCGAAAACGTTTGGAACAAGTTCCTGGTCAGCCCGCTCGAGATGCGCGCCTTTGTCGATCAATTCAACAGCCCGTGGCTGCAAGCGCATTTCGACATCGGCAACGTGATGCAGTTCGGCTATCCGCAGGACTGGATCCTGACGCTCGGCCCGCGCATCAAGCGCATCCACGTGAAAGACTACAAGCTTTCCGCGCGCGCCGAGCAGGGCCGCTTCGTCGATTTGCTCGAAGGCGACGTGGAGTGGAAAGAGGTGATGGCGGCGCTGGTGAAGGTGGGTTATCGCGGCTTTCTCTCGCCCGAGATCGGCTACGACCCGAACGACCCCGACAAGCTGAAAAAAGTTTCGCAGGCCCTCGATAGAATTCTGGCGCTGGCATAAAACCAGCGGAATTGAAACCGCCGATGAACGCAGGGGAACGCAGATGGGGGAAGGCTTTGGGCATCGCCTGTTTTTCGGCCAGCCTGGCCTTTGCCGGCGAGATCGTTCTGCCGTCAAACGCGCTCGAGCGCGACCACCCGGTGACGGCGGTTTACCGCACCAACGGGCTGGCCACCGGGCGCGGCGAGCTGGCGATCCGCTGGACCGACGTTTACGGCCGCGTCGTCGAAGACCGCAAGATCCCCTTCGAGCTGAACGACGAAACCGACGTTGGTTTCACGCTCGACCTGCGCCGCGCCGTGGCCATGAAGAACGAGCTGCGCGCGCACTTCTCTTTCGACGGCGTGAACAAGAAGGGCGCCAAGGACCATCGGGAAGAAGACGCGCAGATCGCATTCGTCGCGCGGCCGCCGAGCCGCACGTGGTGGGACTACACGATCATTATGTGGCAGCACTACCCAGCGGAGCTGCTGCCGGCGCTCGAGAAGCTGGGCATCAACGCCAGCGAGTGGGTGGGCCGCGGCGGAAGCCTGCCCGGGGCGCTGCTCGACCACGATCTGCGCTGGTACGTCGAGAACCTCGCCACCGACTTTTATTCCGCCTATCACCGATACTATCCAGACCGGCCCAACCAGTGGGCGTTCTTGCAGGCCAAGGAACTGTACAAGAAAGATCCATCGAGCCTCGAAGCCTTCAAGCGTCACCCCAGTTTTTCTGACGCCGCCTGGCAGCGCAAGATTCGCGACCGGCTGGCCGAGGCAGCGCGCATCTATTCGCCCTACCGGCCGGTGTTCTACAGCCTGGGCGATGAAAGCGGCATCGCCGACCTGGCCGCCTACTGGGACTTCGATTTTTCCGACGAATCGCTCGCCGGGATGCGCGAATGGCTGAAGCAGCGCTACGGCACGCTGGCCGCGCTCAACCGGCAGTGGGGAACCGGCTTCGCCTCCTGGGACTTGGTCATGCCCATGACCACCAATCAGGCCATGCAGCGCGCGGGTGACAACTTTTCCTCGTGGGCCGATTTCAAGGAGTGGATGGACATTTCCTACGCGCGGGCGCTCGAGATGGGCGCGGCGGCCGTGCGCGCGGCCGATCCGGAAGCCTACGTCGGCATCGGCGGCGGGCAGATGCCGGGGTGGGGCGGCTACGACTACGCCCGGCTCACCAAGGCGCTCACGGCCATCGAGCCCTACGATATCGGTGAGAACATCGAGATCATCCGCTCGCTCAACCCGCGCCTGGCGGTGGTCACCACCAGCTTCGCGCGCGGGCCGCGCGAGAAGCACCGCGTCTGGTACGAGCTGCTGCACGGTAACCGCGGGCTGATCATCTGGGACGACAAGTACGAGTACGTGAACAAGGACGGCTCGACCGGTCCGCGGGGCCAGGAAGCCGAGCCCTATTACGCCGAGCTGCGCAACGGCATCGGCGCGCTGCTGGCGGCGAGCGAGCGGCAAGCCGACCCCATCGCCATCCACTACTCGCAGGCCAGCATGCGGACCGAATGGATGCTGGCGCAGCGCCCCAAAGGCGAGGCGTGGGTGAACCGCAGCTCGTCGAGTGAGCGGCGCGACAGCGAGTTTCTGCGCCTGCGCGAATCTTTCTGCCGCCTGCTCGAAGACCTCGGCCTGCAATACAACTTCGTGTCCTACGATCAGGTGGAGCAAGGCGAGTTGCTGCGGCGCGGCTATCGCGTGCTGATTCTGCCGCGCTCGAGCGCGCTTTCAGCCGCCGAGGCGCAGGCCATCCGCGAGTTCGTGCAGCAGGGAGGCGTGCTCCTCGCCGACGGCGTGCCGGGCGCTTACGACGAGCACAGCCGCAAGCTCGACCAGCCGCAGCTCGCGGACCTTTTCGGCGCTGGGGCCGGCCGCGGCAAAGCGCTCCTGCTTCAGGGCGATTTCCTCGACTATCGCCGGAACCGGCTGGCAGGCAAAGTGGGGCCGGTGCTGGAGATGATGGGGAAGCTGCTCGAAGGGAGCGGCGTCCGCCCGGCCTACGGCGTGACGGAAGAAGCGGGCGGGCCGGCGGTGGGCGTTGAGACGCACGTGTTCCGCGACGGCGGCGTGACGATCGTGGGGCTGCTCAGCAACCCGCAACTCCGCGTCGATGACCTGGGGCCGCCCGAGTTCCGCTCCAACCAGCGCTTCGAGAAGCCGCGCACGGTGAAGGTCAGCCTGCCGGCCGAGCTGTATATTTACGACATACGCAAAGCGAAGGCGCTGGGGAAAAAGAAGGATCTGCTCGTCCCGCTCGACCCTTACGAGCCGGCGATCTTCGCGGTTTCGCCTTTTCCGTTGCCGGCTCTCGCTGTTGCCGCTCCCGCCCGCCTCGGCCGCGGGCAGACGGGCGATATCGGGCTCAGCTTTGGCGGCGCTACGCCCGCCGCCGCGCACGTGCTGCACGTGGACGTGATCGATCCCTCAGGAAAAACCGTCCTTCCCTATTCCGGCAACGTGCTGGCCCGCCGCGGCCACGCCTCCAGGCCTCTGCCGCTCGCCCTCCACGATCCGGCGGGCAAATGGGAGATCCGGGTGAAAGACCTGCTCAGCGGCCAGACGCGCACGGCGGCGATAGAGGTGTTTTAGCTACTGGATCTGCTCGTCTTTTTCCACTTTGCCGTCGCGGATGTGGATGATGCGGTGAGCGTGCAGTGCTATATCGTGCTCATGGGTAACGAGCACGATGGTGTTCCCCTGCTGGTAGAGGCGCTCGAACAGCGCCATGATCTCGTTGCCGGTGGCGGTGTCGAGGTTGCCGGTTGGCTCGTCGGCGAGCAGGATGGCCGGGTCGTTCACCAGCGCGCGGGCGACGGCCACGCGCTGCCGCTGGCCGCCGGACAGCTCGTTGGGCTTGTGATACATCCGATCCTGCAGGTCCACCTGGGACAGGGCCTGCTTGGCCTTCTCCATGCGGGCCTCCGCCGGCGTGCCGTTGTAAATCAAGGGTAGCTCCACGTTATGGAGCGCAGTGGCGCGGGGCAGCAGGTTGAAGGTCTGGAAAACGAACCCGATTTCCTTGTTGCGGATGCGCGCCAGCTCGTCATCGGTGAGGTCGCTCACCAGATGTCCGTTGATGTAATAGCGCCCCGCCGAGGGCGTATCGAGACACCCGATCAGATTCATCAGCGTCGATTTTCCGGACCCGGAAGGCCCCATGATGGCGACATACTCGCCCCGCTTGATCTCGATGGAGACCCCGGAGACGGCGTGAATCTGCTCGGAGCCCATCACGTAGGTCTTCCAAAGATCAAACGTGCGGATGACGATGCCCTGCTGCTTGAGCTGCTCGCCGATTTCCTGATCCTGGACTGCGGTGGCCATTTACTTGTTGTCCTCGTCCTTCTTCGGCGCTTTGTTGTCCACTTTCACCGTGGCCTCGGGCCGGATCGTTCGCAACACTTTGTACGATCCGGTGATGATCTCGTCGTTCTCCTTCAGGCCGTCGAGCACCTCGATGTCGGAGGCGCCGGTGATGCCGGTCGAGACCTTGCGAAAGGCCGCCTTCTTGCCGGAAATGACGAATACGCCCTGAATCTCTTCCTTGCGCTTGTCCTTGCCTGGGGGGGTGTACGCCTTGTCGGCCGCCTGCACACTGGCGGAAGACTTCCCCTTCTTGGGCTCGAGGTCGGCTGCGGTGCGGATGGTCAGCGCCTGAATCGGGATGGTCAGCGCGTGCGAGCGCGTGGCGGTGGTGATCTTGCCCGTGCAGGAAAGGCCGGGCCGAATGTCGTCGGGCGGATTGTCAAGGGCGATCACGACCTTGAAATCCTTCGCTTCCTGGCTGGAAGTGGTGCTCTGCGAGGCCGCCAGGCCGGTCGAGCGCAGCAGGGCCGTGTTGCCGATTTCGATCACGTGGCCTTTCATGATCTTGTTGGGAATCGCATCTACGGTCACGTCCACCTGCTGATCCATCTTCACGTTAACGATGTCGGTCTCGTCCACCCGCACTTCGGCGGTGATCAGCGACATATCAGCAATGGTCATGATCAGGCTGGCCGGCGAGTTCTGAATGCCGGGCACCACCGTCTCGCCCACGCGCACCGGCAGGTTGGTCACGATGCCATCGAGCGGAGAGACAGAATAGTACTTCTGCAAGACATCGGCGAAGCGGGCCAGATTGGCCTGAAGCTGGTCGACGCGGCGGCGCGAGGACTCCCGCTGCGCGATGGCCTGATCCCGTTGCGCCGCGGTCTGCGAGATGCGCGCTTCCGCCTCCGCTATGCCCGCCAGCGCTGAATCATACGTCGCTTTCTTGGCGTCGAAGTCCTGCTTGGCAATGAGCTGGTCGGCCAGCAGCCGCTTGCCGCGCTCGAAGTCCAGCCGGGCCTTTTCCAGATCCGACTTGGCCCGCTCGAGCGACGCCTGCACGGTCTTCAGGTTTTCTTCCGCCGATTTGACGGCAGCATCGCTGGCCGTGAGGTCGGCTTGCGCCGTGCGGAGCATGGCCTTCTGGGCGTTAACGTCTGCGGTCGCCTGCACCAGGTCCTGCTTGGCCAGCAACTGCCCCTTCTTGACCCGGTCGCCCTCTTTGACCAGGATGTCGGTGAGGATGCCGATATACTGCGCGCCGACGTTGATGTAGTTCTTCGGCTTGATCTCGCCGGAAGCGGTGACTTGCGAAACCAGATCCTGCCGGATCACCTTGCCCGTCTGAACAGTGACGATGCCCTGCTGGCTGTA
>DASQHK010000559.1:0-6523 GCA_035632135.1 Bryobacterales bacterium | reverse complement strand
TGCGTCCGCACCGCGCTCGAACTGCTTTCCGGGCGCATCGCGGAGACCGGCGCCGTTGTGCGCGTCGATCCGCTCCCCACCCTCACGGTCGATGCGGCGCAGATCAGCCAGCTTTATCGGAACCTCATCTCCAACGCCCTGAAGTTCAGCCGTTCCGGCGCCTCACCGGAGATTTCGATCACCTGCGAACCGGGCGGCCAGGGCGGCGCCATCCTGGGCGTGGCTGACAACGGCATTGGCATCGAGAGCGCCTATCACGAGAAGATTTTCGAGGCTTTTCAGCGCCTCCACCCGCGAGAGAAGTACGAGGGCAGCGGCATCGGGCTGGCGGTATGCCGCAAAGTGGTGGCGCGGCACGGTGGAAGGATCTGGGTGGAGTCCCAAGTGGGCAAAGGCTCGCACTTCCGCTTTGTGCTGGAGGGCGGGCCGGGGAACTGACTCTCTCGCCGGTTTATTTCTTCACGCTTCCGTTGCTCACTTCCTCGACTTGTTTCCCCATCTGGCCGAGCAGGCGCTTCATCTCGCCGGCGGTGCGCTGGGCAGCATCCCAGGCGACTTGCGCGCCGGGTGTGAGAGGCTCGGCGGGCACGGCAATCTTCACGAAGTCCAGGAAGTTATCGAGCAAAACGCGCAGCTCCTCGGCATCCCCGGCTACCGAGTGCAGCGCTTCCTCGGCCCTGGAGCGTTCGCCGACGGCGGCTTCTGAATGTTCCACCTTTCCGTTCAGGCCGGCCACTTCGCACACCTGCTTCACCATCGTGCGGGCGTCATCGGTCTTGAGCAGATAGTCCAGAGCGCCCAGCTCGCGCGCCCGGCGGCGGAACATGATGTCGGCATTGCAGGAGTACAAGACCACCTTCACCCGCGAGAACTGCAGGTCGTTGTTGAGCAGGCGGCACAGCTCCAGACCGTTGAGTTCCGGCATGATGAAATCGGAAACCACCAGGTCCACCTGCTCGTTGCGGAGCACTTCGAGGGCCCGCTCGCCGTTATCGGCCTGGAGAATCCGGAAGCCGGCTTCGAGGAAAGCCTGATGCAGCAGGTCCGAGTAGTCTGGATCGTCCTCGACCAGCAGTACCGATTGAAGGGTCTTCTCGTCGTGGTTATTCGCCGGCATACAATCCCTCCACTCCCATTCTTATCGGCTCGGAAATAGAAAAGTTTAAGCTTCTTTGGCGGAGCGCCCGTTCGCCGCCGGGCAGCCCGGAAAGACCAGATAGAAGGTGGCGCCCTCCCCGTGGGCGGACTCGACGGCGATTCTTCCGCCCATCTGCCCCATCAGCTTGCGGCAAATGGGGAGACCTACGCCTTCCCCCGGGGCGTCAATTTCCCGCACCCGGCCGAATGGGGTGAAGATCCGGCCCTGGTGCTGGGGCTTGATTCCGATCCCGTTGTCCCGGACCCAGCAAACCGTCTGTTTGGGAGTGGCCTCGCCGCCCAGGCTGATCTGTCCGGGCCGCGCGGCGGAAAGGAACTTCAGGGCGTTGCCGAGCAGTTGGCGGTAGATCATGGCGAGGCGTTCCGGATCAGCCCACAACTCCGGCAGCGGATCCACCCGCAGCTCCACTTGCACTTCCCCCCGCAGTTCCCCGCGCGGTGCGGCGGCCATTCGGGCGTCGTGGGCGCGCAGCTCCTCGATGACCGCCTGGGCGATCGGGCCGGCGGCAACCCGCTGCAGTTGCGGCGGCTCGCGGCCGGCCCGGGAAAGCTCCAGCAGAGCATTCAACAGGCTGTCCATGCGCCGGGCGTTGCGCTCCAGCACCTCGAGGGACGGCCGGATCTTCTGCTGCACCAGGTCGTCGCACAACTGGCGCTGCGCGGCCGGCAATTCCCAGTTCTGGGCATGGCCTTCGAGGGCCTCGCAGGCGCTCGCCAGGCGGCGCAAGAACCCCTGGAAGTTCAGCAAGGGGCCGCGCAGGTCGTGGGAGACGGCGAAAACAATTTCGTCCTCCGGCGCGGCGGGCCGTGCCTCCGGCGCCGATAATTCCACACCGTCGGGCGAACGCATACTTTCAAAATCGGCGTTGGCCCCAGCACTCTGTAGGCGGCTCGCCCGGTGAAACAAAACGAGTGTAATTTCGCCGTCCGAGTGACGATGAGTGATGTAGAGACCGGGCAGGACGCCGGATTCTCGTTGGAAACATGGGTGGTCGCCCTGCCGGAGAGCTGCCGGTACGCCGCCACTCCCGATTCGGAGAACTAATGGTGACTGTAGCCACCAAATGCCGGCCGGCGGTGGTCCTCCTGGTGGAGGACGACCTCGGCGACCAGATTCTGACTCAGGAGGCCTTTCGAGGCCTCAAAGTGCCCTACGAGCTTCGCATCGTCCCCGATGGCCAAGAGGCGCTGGACTACGTGTATCGCCAGGGCGCCTATCAGGAAGCGCCGCCGCCCGACCTGATCCTGCTCGACCTGAACATGCCGCGCCTGAACGGCCAGCAGGTGGCGGAGCAGATCCACGCCGACCCGCAGCTCCGGCAGATCCCGATCGTGGTGCTGACCACCTCGCGGCGCCAGGAGGACGTCCTCAAGGCCTACGGCCAGGGCGTCACCTCCTTCATCAGCAAGCCCTTGGACTTTCAGCACTTCATTACGACGGTGCAGGAGCTGGAGTACCTGATCAAGTTTGCCCTGGAGATGAAAGGCTTGCGCGACCGCACGCGCGTCACTGATCGCCAGATCCGCCGCCTGGCGCGGCGCCGGGAGCAGTTGGCGCACCGGGCCGAGGTGCTCTTCAATCAGCACATGAAGCAAATCGAAGCTATCGTCTGGGAGCGCCGCGCGGAGCTGAGCCGAGAGAGCGCCGCGTCCTCGCTGTCTCCCTCGTCTGCGGAGGCGGCCACGCGCGAGGCGCTGGTCGAGCTGGCGCACAAGATTCTGCAAGGGCGTCCTGCACACGATAGATCCGAAGCGCCGGAACCATCGAGCGAGCCGGCGGCGTCCGCCGAATCGGGGCGTCACTGGGACGACCCTTACGACACCGCGCGCGGACTCTCGGAGCTGGCCCGTCATCTCGATTCACTCGCCGGGGGCGCGAGGCCGGCGGAGCCGTCCGCTCCCAAGATGGACCGCGATAAGCTCGCCGGCATCGGCCGGAAAAGGCGGGATACCTATGAACGTCCTGATCGCGGAAGATGATCCGGCTTCCCTCCGCTTGCTGGAGAAAGCGGTCGGCGGCTTCGGCCACGACGTGGTTCTAGCCGCTAACGGCGACCAAGCCTGGGAGCGGTTTACCACGGGCGATTTCGCGTTTGTGATCACCGACTGGATCATGCCCGGGCTGGATGGCCTGGAGTTGTGCCGCCGCATCCGCGAGTCGGTCCGGCCCAACTATATCTACATCATCATGGTGACCTCCCGCTCCGAGCAGGAGGACTTTCTCACCGGCATGAGCGCCGGCGCCGACGATTTCATCATCAAGCCCATCGGCCTGCGCGAGCTGCAGGTGCGCATGCGGGCGGCCGAGCGCATTTTGAAGCTTCAGCAAGAGCTGCGTGACAAGAATCAGCAACTGGAAGTCATGAATCTCCGGCTGCAGCATATCTCCCGCATCGACGCCCTGATGCAGCTAGGCAACCGGCTCGCCTTCGAGGAGAAGATCAGCGAGTTTCACCAGAACGCTCTCCGCTACGGCCGCCCCTACGGCGTGGTGATGTGCGACGTGGACCATTTCAAGCGCTACAACGACGGGCAGGGGCATGTGGCCGGCGATGAAGCCCTCCGCCAGATTGCGCACGCCATCAAAAGCTCCCTGCGCAGCTCCGACGGCGCGTATCGCTACGGAGGGGAAGAGATCGTGGCGCTGCTGCCCGAGCAATCCTCACAGGAATCGCTGCGCACGGCCCAGCGGCTGCGGGCGGCGGTGGAAGCGCTGGCGTTGCCACGATCTGTTCCTTCCCCCGTTACCTGCATGACCATCAGTTGCGGGGCCTCGGCGTGCCCGGGGGATGGCAACGCTCCGCACGCGTGGGAAACGGTGATCGAGTGGGCCGATCAGGCCCTCTACCGCGCCAAGGCCCTGGGCCGTAACCGCGTGGAAGTAGCCGAGGCTTGCGCCGCGGCGCCGGTGCTTTCCGCCGGCGTCCCGCGCGCTGCCAGACTTAAGCGGTGAGCGCCGCGACCTCGTAATCGCCGACCTTCGGAATGGTGAATTCGACCCGCCGGCCGGTTTGCCGGTGGGGCAATACGGCGGGAGCCCGCAGCGCCTCCACACGCGAGATGCGCACGCCCTCCGGCAGCTCCAGCCGCGCCTGCTGCGGCCCCAGCGGATAGCTGCGCCGCATCCAGCCCCGCATCATGTTGGGATTGTTGTAATTGACAATATGTATGGCGAAGCCGGGCTCGGTTTGCCAGGCGAAGACCTCGGCGATGCCCTCGCCCGCCACTTCCGCCGGGGCCGCCTCGCGCAGCAGCCAGCGGACGGAATTCTGGAGCAGCAGGCTCAGGTCGGTATTGCCCGAGCGCCAGCAGCTCCGGCCGATATCGCCCGGAAAATAGATCAGGCGGCTGGCTCCCTTTTCCCGAATCACCACCGCCGGCTCGCTGGTGTGCGGCGTGCTGGTGTAGACCATCTCCGGGGGAAACGCCGGAAACGGAGGAATGACCGTCAGCGCCGGGCTGCCAGCCGCCTCGACCGGCTGGCGATACTCGGCGCCGGGCAGCAGCCTGGTATTTTCGAAGCCGCGCAGGATTTCGTGCGGGCGCTCGATGCGGGCGTAAAACGAATTGCCCTGCGGCCCCTGGATTGGTCCCTTCGGCTCGATCCCGAACAGATCGCCCAAACCGAAGCCGCTGCGCGCCTGGCCGGACTGGTCATAGCGGCCGGTCTCAAAGGTGGCCAGCAGCGAGCCGCCGCCCCGAACATAATTCTGCAACTGCCGGCACTGCTCGTCGCTCAGCAGGGCGACATTCGGCAGCAGCAGCGCAGCGTACTTCTGCAGCGTCTCGGGAACCAGATCGTCTTCGTGAACGAAGTCGAAGAAGAAGCGGCCTTCGAGGAGCGCGTAGTAGAGGCCCTGCAAGAATTCCGTGGGGTCGGCGCCGCCCGGCGGACCGAAGGCCGCGCCGCCCCGCACACGCGTGCCTGCGGCGTCCGGCGGGCGGTAAAAGGCGTTGGTGCGCTCGGAGAAAACCACGCCCAGGTTGGCGATGGAGCGCCGGTTGATGAAGTGCCGCTCGTGGCGGGCGTGCCACTGAAAGAACCGGCGGCCCGTCTCGCGCCAGCGCAGGTCTTCGGGGGCGCCACCCAGCCAGTGATACCAGGGCACCATGCCGCTGGCGGTGGTCTGGGCCATCCACAGCGTCGCCTCGGCGGGTGATTTGGAGGTGTGCCGCCACAGCGGGCGCGAGTTGGCATAAGCGCCGGTGACGTTGGTCGTGGTGCGGCCTTTCATCACCGCATAAGCCACGCGCCCCTGCTGCGCGCAGTCCCAGATGGGCGTCGTCCCGGCGCGGCCCTGGTGGTCGGCGTTGAACCAGCCGGCGACCTCGGCGAGCTTCTTCAGGTTGGTCACCGCCCGAATGCCGCCGCCCAGGTTGCCGATGTAAACGCTGTCCCACTTTTTCTGCTTGGCGGCCGAGTCCCACAGCTTCCAGACCTCCAGCACGCGGTCCAGATGCTGCTGGTAATACTTAGGTCCCTCGCGCTTGCCCAGGCGCTTGCAGCTTTCGCAGTAGCACACCGGCGGGCGGCCGGTGGAGGGCCAGCCGTTGGTGAAGAAGGCGTCCACGTCGTAGAGCGAATTCACCTCGCGGATAATGGCCGGGATCTGCTCGGTGAAGTAGGGCGAGAACATGCAGGTGCGGTAGAGCCAGGTCGCCTCGGGGCTGCGGACGGGCTCGCCGCCGGGGCGGCGCTCGAACCACTCGGGGTGCGCCTTCACGGCGTCCTCGTAGCCCCAGTTGCAGTCGAGGCGAGCGACCACGCGCAGCCCGCGGCTCTTGGCTGCTTTGGTGAAGTCGCCGAACAGGTCATGGTCGCCGAGATACTGGCTGCGATGATGATAGGGAGTTTTCGTTGGATAAAACGCCACGATGCCGCCGGCGTTGAGCAGCAGGGCGTCGAGCTTGAGGCTGGTCCAATAGTCGAGCCAGGCGTTGATGTCGAGTTCGATGGGATCGCGCTCGTTGAAATTGATCTGGCCGCAGCGGCGCATCTTGGCGTACCAGGGCACGCGCGCGCCGGCGGCCTGCGGCGCGCCGAGCAGACGCCCGGCCGCGGCCGCGCCAGGAAGAACGATGAGTTCACGGCGGGAAATTTTCATGGTGACACTGTAGCGCACGGCGGCTCCAACCGGCAGGCCGCCGCGCTTTCGCTTCGGGCTGCGCGGCTTAGAAAATGTACTTCAGCGCAAGCTGGATGGTGCGGTTGCCGCCCTTGCTGGTTACCAGGCCGAACGACCCGCTGGTCGGATCGGCATTGGCGCCGCCCCAGTTGGCGTGGTTGGTCAAGTCAAACAGCTCGCAGCGGAACTGCAACCGCTGCTGCTCGACGATCGGGAAGTTCTTGCGCACGCCCAGGTCC
>DASQHK010000558.1:0-3833 GCA_035632135.1 Bryobacterales bacterium | reverse complement strand
CTTGAATTCGTACAACAGGACCTCCATTTCCGCATCGCCCCACTTCCCATGCGAGGGCAGGTCCGCCGGATCGATCACCTCTGCGCCGCACTTTTTCAGCACGTCGGCCGCCCCGCTCAGGAAGCGGTCGAGCGCCGCGTTTTTCTCGAAGAATTTCCGGGCAATTCCCAAGCGCGCTCCGCGCAGCCCGCCGGCGTCGAGGAACTTCGTATAGTCCGCCTGTGCCTTGCCGCCCGCAGCCGCCGTCGCAGCATCCTCCCCGTCGGCGCCGGCCATCGCCCCCAGCAGGATGGCGGCGTCGCGGACCGTTCGCGCCATCGGTCCCGCCGTGTCCTGGCTGTGGGCGATGGGAATGATCCCGCTGCGGCTCACCAGGCCGAGCGTCGGCTTCACGCCCACGATGCCATTAACCGACGACGGACTGACCACCGATCCGTCCGTCTCCGTGCCGATCGCCGCCGCGCACAGGTTGGCGGCCACGGCGGCGCCCGACCCCGAACTCGAGCCCGACGGGTTGCGATCGAGCGCGTAAGGGTTGCGGGTCTGCCCGCCCCGCCCGCTCCATCCGCTCACCGAGTGCAGCGAGCGGAAGTTGGCCCACTCGCTCAGGTTGGTCTTGCCCAGCACCAGCGCGCCGGCGGCCCGCAGCCGCGCCGCCACGAAAGCGTCCTTCGCCGGCCGCCACCCTTCCAGCGCCAGCGACCCCGCCGTGGTGCTCATCCGGTCTGCCGTGGCGATGTTGTCCTTGATCAGGATCGGAATCCCGTGCAGCGGGCCGCGCGCGCCTTTCTCCTTCCGCTCCCGGTCCAGTTGATCGGCCGCCGCCAGCGCATCGGGATTCAGCTCAATCGCAGCTCCCAGCCGCGGGCCGCCGCGGTCGATGGCCTCCATCCGCCCCAGATACAATTCCGCCAGCCGCCGCGACGTCCACTTCCCCTGCCGCAGCCCGTCGGCCAGCTCCGCCAGCGTCACCTCCTCCAGCTCGAACGCGCTCTCGCCCTCCGCTCCAGCCACGCGGCCCGCCGGACCTTTCGCGCTCTGGCAAGCCGAGAACGCCGCCGCTGCCGCCGCCGCCGTTGCGCCGAAAAACTCGCGTCGATTCATGTGCGGCATTATCCCACGCCCCCCGCCGGTTCACCGCCCGGCGTACCGTCCCCCGCCCCTGTTCATCGCGCTTTCACGTTCCCCATGTAAAATAAATAGTTGTGGCTCGGCAGCCCCCAGGCTGCTCTACTATCGTGGAGGACATTGATCCGTTGAAACTCATCTACTACCTCTTAGTTATCCTGTCGCTTTCTTCTCCGCTCCTCGCTCAAACGGCTTCGTTGCGCGGCCAGGTCACCGATTCGACCGGCGCCGTCATTCCCGGCGCGCAAGTGGCGCTGAGCGGGCCCTCCGGCCTGGTCAACACCACAACCACCGCCGGCGACGGCTCTTACTCCTTCGCCGGCCTGCCGCCAGGGAGCTACACCGTCCAGGCCTCCGCGCCGGAACTCGCCCTCCCGCGCCCGCTCAAGGTCACCTTACGGCCGGGCCTGCGAACGCTGAACCTCCAGTTGAAGGTCGCCTCCACCACCCAGCAGGTCACCGTCGAGGAGAACGCCGGCCCCACCGTCACCCCCGAGCCGGCCAATAACGCCAGCGCGCTCGACCTGACCGGCGAGGATTTGCAGGCCCTGGCCGACAACCCCGAAGACCTGCAAGCCGATTTGGAGGCGCTCGCCGGTCCCTCCGCCGGACCCGGCGGCGGCTCCATTTACATCGACGGCTTCAGCAGCGGCGAGATTCCGCCCAAGGAATCTATCCGCGAAATTCGCATCAACCAGAATCCGTTTTCGCCCGAGTATGACCGGCCCGGCTACGGCCGCATCGAGATCTTCACCAAGCCGGGCTCCGACAAGTTTCACGGCACGGCCTACTACAACATCGGCGACAGCGTCTGGAACTCGCGCGATCCCTACGCCGCGCAAAAGGCGCCGTTCCTGCTCCAGGAGATGGGCGGCAACCTCAGCGGCCCCCTCAACAAGCGCGCCTCCTTCTTTCTCGACCTCCAGCGCGCCGCCATCGACACCGGCTCCATCATCAACGCCATCACGCTCGATCCGCAGACGCTCGCCATCGTCAGCCCCTTCACCGGCGTGCTGCGCGTCCCGCAGCGCCGCTTCATCATCAGCCCGCGCGTGGACTACCAGCTCACCCCCGGCCATACGCTTTCGCTCCGCTACATGACCCGCCGCACCGACGTGCAAGACGCCGGCATTGGCAATTTCAACCTGGTCTCTCGCGGCTACCACACCCACTACGACAGCCAGATGGCGCGGATCGCCGACACCGCCGTGCTCGGCTCGAGCATCATCAACGAATCGCGCTTCCAGTTCTTTCGCCTCTCCGGCTCCACCATCGCCAACAGCTCCGACCCGGCCATTCAGGTGCTCGGATCATTCAACGGCGGCGGCGCCCAGGTCGGCCATTCCCTCGATACGCAGAACAACTACGAGTTTCACAACTACACTTCCATCAATCACGGCGCGCACGCCTGGCGGTTCGGCGTCCGGCTGCGCGGCGAGACCAACGACACCATCTCGCCGCAGAATTTCGGCGGTTCGTTCACCTTCGGCGGCGGCCTCGCTCCCCAGCTTGATTCCAACAATCAGCCCGTGCTCGACGCCTCCGGCCAGCCCGTGCTCGCGCCCATCACCTCCATCGAGCGCTATCGCCGCACGCTGCTGTTCCAGCAGCTCGGCCTCCCCGCCGCGCAGATCCGCGCCCTCGGCGGCGGCGCCACGCAGTTCAGCCTCAACGCCGGCCTCCCCGGCCTCGCGGCGAGCCAGGTCGATGTGGGAGCCTTCGTCGGCGACGACTGGCGCGCGCGCCCCGGCCTTACCCTGAGTCTCGGCCTGCGCTACGAAACGCAGAGCAACATCCACGACTGGCGCGATTTCGCGCCCCGCCTCGGCGTCGCCTGGGCGCCGGGAGGCAAGGGCGGAAAATCCAAGAACGTGATTCGCGGCGGCTTCGGCATTTTCTATGACCGCTTCCCCCTCGGCGACACCCTCACCGCCCTGCGCTATAACGGCATCGTGCAGCAGCAGTATGTAGTCACCAACCCCGACTTCTTCCCCCTGATTCCCCCCGTCTCCGCCCTCGCCGGCTCGCAATCGGTCCAGAGCATCCAGCAGGTCAGCTCCACCCTGCGCGCGCCTTACATCATGCAGTCTTCCGCCGGCTTCGAGCGCCAACTGCCGCGCCACACCACGCTCGCCGTCACCTACGCCAATTCCCACGGCCTCCACCTGCTGCGCTCCAACGACATCAACGCGCCGCTGCCGGGAACTTATAATCCGCTCGTCCCCGCCGGCGCCGTATTTCCGCACCCGGGTGAAGGCCCCATCCTGCTGATGGAATCCTCCGGCCTCTACAACCAGAACCAACTGATCACCAACGTCAACTCCCGGCTGAACCAGAAAATCTCGCTGTTCGGCTCCTACGTTTACAACCACGCCATGAGCAACACCGACGGCCTCGGCACGTTTCCGGCCGACCCCTACAGCTTCGCCGGCGAATACGCCCCGGCCTCCACCGATGTACGCCATCGCTTCACCATGGGCGGCTCGATCCTCACGAAATGGAACGTGCGCCTGAGCCCGCTGCTGATAGTGAGTTCCGGCCCGCCGTTCGACGTCACCGTGGGCCGCGACCTCTACGGCGACACGCTGTTCAACGGCCGCCCCGGCATCGCCACCGATCCCAACAAGCCCGGCCTCATCCCCACGCCGTACGGCCTGCTCGACCCCAACCCCACGCCCGACGAGCGCATCCTGCCGCGCAATTTC
>DASQHK010000557.1:0-6848 GCA_035632135.1 Bryobacterales bacterium | reverse complement strand
AGAACTCGACCGCGACGACTCCAACTGGTTCGGACCGACCCCGGCGGCGGTGGAGGCCATGCTGCGGTCGGCGGGCTTCGCACGCGTGGAGCGCGTGTGGCCCTCGCCCGCGCGGCTGCTGCTGTGGCGGGCCCTGAGCGTAGCGGGACCTAAGACCATCAAGCGGGCGGTGTTTCATGCATATAAATAATATCTGCGAGACGGCGTCCGTGCGGATGACGCGGGCGGCTGCAGCACGGACGAGGAGTACGGAAATAAGGTGGCTCACGGCAATCACAGCCCTGGCGCTCGGCGTCGTGCTGGCGTCCGGCTGCGGCCGTCACGAAGCGGGCGCGACGCTCAAGCGGCAGGCGTTTGGAAAACTGCCCGATGGGACCGCGGCCGATCTCTACGTCCTCACCAACAAGAACGGGGTGGAAGCTGCGATCACGAACTACGGCGGCATCGTTGTTTCTCTGAAAGTTCCTGACCGCAACGGCCAGCTCGGAGATGTCGTGCTCGGCTGCGACACGCTCGACGAATACCTGAAAGGCACCCCCTACTTCGGCGCCATCATCGGCCGCTATGGCAACCGGATCGGCGGCGGCAAATTCATGCTGGACGGAGCCGCTTACACGCTGGCGCGCAACGATGGCGAGAATCATCTCCACGGCGGCATCAAGGGCTTCGACAAAGTGATGTGGCAGGCAAAAGACGTCTCCGGCAACGGCGCGCCCAGCTTGCAGCTCAGCTACCTCAGCAAAGACGGCGAAGAGGGCTATCCGGGTAATCTGTCGGCCCAGGTTGTCTACACGCTCACCGAGAGCAACGAGCTGAAGATCGACTACACGGCCACCACCGACAAGGATACGGTGGTGAATCTCACCAACCACTCCTACTTCAACCTCGCCGGAGCGGGCAACGGCGACATCCTGCAGCACCAGCTTTTGCTCTACGCGGGCCGCTTCACGCCGGTGGACGCCGGCCTGATTCCGACCGGCGAGATCCGCAGCGTCAAGGGCACGCCATTCGACTTTACGCAGGCCACAGCGATCGGCGCGCGGATCGATCAGGACGACGAGCAACTCAAGCTCGGCAAAGGCTACGACCACAACTTTGCGCTGGACTCCGGAGGCGGCTCGCTCGCGCCGGCGGCGCAGGTGTACGAGCCGGCCACGGGGCGCTTGCTCGAAGTCTCGACCACCGAGCCGGGCATTCAGTTCTACACCGGAAATGGTCTCGACGGCAGCATCCACGGCAAAGGAGGCAAGGCTTACGGGCGGCGCTCCGCGTTCTGCCTGGAGACGCAGCACTTCCCGGACTCGCCGAACAAGCCGGCGTTTCCCTCGACTGTACTCAAGCCTGGTAATACCTACCGATCGGCCACGGTTTACAAGTTTTCGGTCAGGTAGCAACGTTCGCCGACTAACCGGAGCAAGTACCTCCGGCTCACATTCCGCTAGCTGAGATCGATGTTGGGGTGCGCTGCTGCTATTATGTGTGCAGCGCCTGGGAGGTTCCGATGGCAGGGCAAAAGTACGACGCGGTGGTCGTTGGTTCGGGAGCCGGCGGGGCCACCGCCGCCTATGTCTTAGCGAAACAGGGAGCCAGCGTCGTCCTGCTGGAGGCGGGGCGCATGCTGATTCCGGGCAAGGATTTCAAGACCCACACCTGGCCATGGGAGCTGCCTTTCCGCGGCGAAGGGCCGCCCGGCGAATACGACGGCCTGTGGAAGATCAACGAATACACGAACCAGTTGTATACCAACCCCCGCAAGGACGTTTACCAGTCCGATCCGGAATTCCACTGGACGCGGCTCCGGGGGGTTGGAGGTCGCACCAATACCTGGGGCCGGTCCTGCTTCCGCCACGGACCGCTGGATTTCAAGACCAAATCGAAGCAGGGCTTCGGGGAAGACTGGCCGATCGGCTACGAGGACATGGCGCCCTACTACGACAAAGCCGAGCGGCTGGTGGGCATCGTGGGCAGCAAAGACGGCTACTTCAACATGCCCGACGGCGTCTACTGCGGGCCGCCGCACAAGCCGCGCTGCACGGAGCTGTTCTTGCAGGAGCGCTGCGCCAAGATCGGCGTGCCGGTGCTCCCCGAGCGCACCGCGGTGCTGAGCGTTCCCTACGACGGCCGCCCCGCCTGCCACTACTGCGGCGCCTGCGGGAACGGCTGCGACGTGGGCGCGCGCTTCAGCAGCCTGGACGCGATCATCCCCAAGCTCAAGAAGCTGTCCAACTTCACGCTCCGGACGAACTCCGTCGCGCACCAGGTGCTGGTCGACGGGAACGGCCGGGCGAAGGGCGTCTCTTACTTCGACGCGATCACCAGGCAGCACTACGAAGTCGAAGGGCGGGCGGTGGTGCTGGCGGCGAGCACGGTGGAGTCCGGGCGCATCCTGCTGAATTCCAAGTCGCGGTTCCATCCCAACGGGATCGGGAACTCGAGCGGCCTGGTCGGGCATTACCTGATGGACAGCACGAAGTCCGGGGCGATGCTCGGCGTGGTGCCCGGGTGGCGGAACCGGCCGCGCGCCAACGAAGACGGCGCGGGCGGCTCCCATGTCACCATCCCGCGCTTCAATTACAACCGGAAGGACAACTTCTACGGCGGCTATTTTGTTCTGGGCGGCGCCGCGTTTCCGCGCGGCATGGGAACCGGAGGCCATCTGCCCGGCTGGGGCCCGGACCTGAAGAAAGCGATCCATGCCGACTACGGCGCAGCCATCAGCTTGCGGGGTTACGGCGAGCGGCTGCCGGACTACAGCAACTATTTCGAGATTGATCCCGGCAACAAAGACGCGTACGGCATACCGCAGGTGCGCTTCCGCGCCGGCGCCAAAGAGAACGAACGCAAGATGATGGAAGACATGTACGGCTGGATGGAGCAGATCCTGCGGGCGTGCGGCGCCGAGATCCAACCCTATGAGAAATACCTGGAGCCGATGGGCGACGCCACCCACGAATGCGGCGCGGCGCGGATGGGCACGGACCCCAAAACCAGCGTGCTGAATCCTTACTGCCAGTCGCACGACGTGAAGAATCTGTTCGTCACCGACGCCAGTTGCTTCGTGTCTCTGCCCGGCACGCACGGCATTACCACGTGGATTATGGCGCTTTCCTGGCGCGCCACCGAATACTTGGCCGATCAGATGAAGAAGGGGGAGGTTTAGTTATGTCAGGTTTAGTTATGTCAGGTTCAGCTATGTCGGGTTCAGCCATATTGATGAATCGAAGAACCGCCCTGGGGCTGCTCGGCCTGGGAGTTGCAGCCTCGCGCCTGGAGGCCGCGCACCAGCATTTGCATGTCCTTCAGAAAAATCCGAAGGACTACAAGCTGCAGTTTTTCAGTCCGCAGGAGGACGCGCTGGTGGACCGCGTGGCGGAGCTTATAATTCCGGCCGACGAGCATTCGCCCGGCGCGCACGCGGCGCACGTGAGCTATTACATCGACCTGGTCGCGGCTCACAGCCCCGAAGCAGCCAAGGCCGAATGGAAATCGCGGCTGGCTGCTTTCGAAGAGATGGCCCGAGCCGGGCACGGAAAGCCGTTCGCCGAGCTGGACGGGAAAGATCAAGCAGCGCTGCTGGACAAAGTCTCGGCCAACGAGAAGAGTCCCGGCAGCCCGGCGGAGCATTTCTTTGTGGATGTGAAAAAAGCGACGCTGTTCGGCTACTACACGTCGGAGATCGGGCTGCTGCGGGAGCTGGGCTATCAAGGCAACCAGGCGCTGGGGAGCTTTCCGGGGTGCACGCATCCGGCGGGCGAGCATCTCTGAGCAGGCGGCCGCGCGGGGCGGCGCCGCTTACCCGTGATGATTGCCGGCCAGCTCGCGGACGATGTCGCCGACAAACGCCTTGGCGTCGCCGAAGAGCATCAGGGTCTTGTCTAAATAATACAATTCATTATCAATACCTGCGAAGCCGGGGCTGAGGCTGCGCTTGACCACCATGACCGTGCGGGCCTTGTCGACGTCGAGGATGGGCATGCCGTAGATGGGGCTCGCGCGATCGCTGCGCGCGGCGGGGTTGGTCACATCGTTGGCGCCGATGACCAGGGCGACGTCGGTTTGGGGCAGCTCGGGATTGACCGCGTCCATGTCGAGCAGCTTGTCGTAGGGGATATCGGCTTCGGCCAGCAGCACGTTCATGTGGCCGGGCATGCGGCCGGCCACGGGGTGAATGCCGAACTTTACGTCCACGCCGCGCTTGGTGAGGGCGTCGTAAAGCTCGCGGACTTTGTGCTGGGCCTGGGCGACGGCCATGCCGTAGCCGGGAACGATGACGACAGTGCTCGCGGCGGCGAGGATGGTGGCGACCTCGTCGGGGGTGGCGGTCCGCACCGTCCGCTCTTCCTTGCCGGCGACGGCGGAAGGCTGCACCTGCCCGAACGCCCCGAACAGGACGTTGGTGAACGAGCGATTCATCGCCTTGGACATGATCACCGACAGGATGAAGCCGGAAGAACCGTCGAGGGCGCCGGCGACGATGAGGAGCTTGCTGTCGAGTACGAAGCCCATGGCCGCCGCCGAGAGGCCGGCGTAGGAATTCAGCAGCGAGATGACTGTGGGCATGTCGGCGCCGCCGATGGGGACGATCATCAGAACCCCGAACAGGAGCGGGATGACGATGATCAGCGGGAACAAGTACGTCCGCCCCGGGTCGAGCGCCAGAGCAACGGCGAGGCCGATGGCAATGGACAGCAGGGCCAGGTTGACAATGTTCTGGCCTTTGTAAGTGATCGGCCGCTGCGGCAGGATTTCCTGGAGCTTGCCGGCGGCCATCAAGCTGCCCGTGAAGGTCAGGGAGCCGAGGATGACTTCCATCGAGAGAACCGACATCAGGAAGGGCGAAACGTTGGGCGCGCGGAGGTAATACTCGGCGGAGCCGACCAGCGCGACGGCGAAAGCGCCGAAAGCGTGGCTGAGCGCGGTCCGCTGCGGCACCGCCGTCATCTGCACGAGCCCCAGCGGGACGCCGATGATCGACCCCAGGACGAGGGCGATCGCGACCCACCGGTAGTCGACGATGCCGCGATGCAGCAAGGTCCCGGCGATGGCCAGAAGCATCCCCAGCTCGCCGGCCCACACGCCGCGCCGGGCGGAGGCCGGTGCGCTCATCCACTTCAGCGAGAGGATAAACAGCGCCGTGGTGATGAGGTAGGTGACCTGGATGAACTGATCGGTGGCGAACGGCGTCATGATTTTTTCGGTTTGCTGGTCTTGAACATCTTGAGCATGCGGTCGGTAATGAGAAAGCCGCCGACGACGTTGCTGGTGGCGGCCACCACGGCAAGGGTGCCGAGCACGGTGGAGAGAGTGCTCTTGTGCTCCCCGGCGATGACGATGGCGCCGACGACGGCGATGGCGTCCAGGGCGTTGGTCAGCGACATCAGCGGGGTGTGGAGGAGGGGCGAGATTCGCCGGATGATCTGGAATCCGACGAAGCCCGCCAGCATGAATACGTAGAGATCGGTAATCAGGTCGGTTGGCATATTTTTCTCCTTGGCGGGAGGGAATTCATAGCCGCGAATAGCCGCGAATGGACGCGAATGGAGGAGCGAGCTGGTTGGTTATCATGTCAGGAAACGCTGTGGGCGGCCAGCGCCGGCAGCTTGAAAAATTCGCGCACCAGCGGGTTCACCACCTCGCCGCCCTGCGTGAGAAGAGTCGCGCGGGTGATCTCGTCATCCAAATCGAGCTGGAGCTTGCCCTCCTTGCAGAGGTGAAGCAGGAAAGCCATGATGTTGCGGGCGTACATCTGGCTGGCGTGGTAGGGGACCGTGCTGGCGAGGTTGATGGCGCCCATGATGGTGACATTGTGCGCGGTGACGACCTGGGCGGTGCGGGTCAGCTCGCAGTTGCCGCCCTGTTCGGAGGCCAGGTCGACGATGACGGAGCCGGGGGCCATCCTGGCCACCATTTCCTGCGTGATGAGCACGGGCGGCCGCTTGCCGGGGATGACCGCGGCGGTGATGACGACGTCGCTTTCGGCCACCACGCGGCCGAGCATCTCGCGCTGGCGCTGGTAAAACGACTCGTCCTGCGCCCGCGCGTAGCCGCGGGAATCCTGCGCGTCTTTGGCCTCCAGCGGAAGCTCGACAAAGCGCCCGCCGAGACTCTGCACCTGCTCTTTGGCGGCGGGCCGGAGGTCGTAGGCGAAGGCGATGGCGCCCAGCCGGCGCGCGGTGGCAATGGCCTGGAGGCCGGCGACGCCCGCCCCGATGACAAAGACGCGCGCGGGGGTGATGGTGCCGGCGGCGGTGGTGAGCATGGGAAACATCCGAGGCAGCGCGTCGGCGGCCAGCAGCACGGCCTTGTAACCGCAGATGGTGGCCATGGAGGAGAGAGCGTCCATGCTTTGAGCGCGGGTGATGCGCGGCATCAGCTCGACGGCGAACGACGTAACGCCGGCGGCGGCCAGCTCCTGGGTGACGGCAAGCGGCCCCAGCGGACGCAGGAACCCGATGACGACGTGGTCGCGGCGCAGAAGGGGAAGATCCGCCTGGCCGGTCTTGTCATTGGAGCCGTGGCCCAGCACCTGGACCACCACGCCCGCGGCATGGAACACTTCGGCTCGTTCCGGAACGATCTTGGCACCCTTCTCTGTGTAGTCGGCGTCGGGATAGCCGGCAGCGGCTCCGGCGGCGGCTTCCACCACCACTTCGAAGCCTGCCTTGCGCAGATTGGGAATGACGGCGGGGGCGAGGGCGACGCGCCGTTCGCCGGGAAAACTCTCCTTGGGAACGCCGACGACCATAGATTCTCCTTCAGGCTTCATTATCGCCTTGAATCCGCGTTATCAGCAGGTTCGGCGCTCCCTCCGGGGCAGGAAAATTGGGTTTGTTCGTGCAAAATTTAGT